>CAZALW010000040.1:0-15402 GCA_964485705.1 uncultured Thiotrichaceae bacterium | reverse complement strand
GCTGCTTATTTACTGCAACGATGTATTCATCCTGATAAATTATTTGTATTGGCATCTAAGGAACCTCTGATTAAGCCTGGGTCAAGCAGATTGCTGTTTAAACTATTCTGGTTTAAGGCGTGAAATGCGCGTAATAGCAGGGCTATTGCGAAATTTCACAACGAGAAAACAGAACAGTTTAAGCGGCAACATGTTGATTCACGACTTAATCAGAGGCTCCCTAATTAAAAAGTCGACAGGTTGACCTTCCTGCTCAATAATACGTACATCTCCGCATTGTACTATAATTACCCTCGGCAATTCATAACAATCAACACAAGTACAAGGGATGACAATTCATCATGGATTCACGTAGATCGGACACCAGTAGTCAGCTTGCCCAACAAATTCGACTTGAAGAAATTCGGCTACTGTATGGCGGCACGCCATTTTCCTATACGGCTTCGTTTATTATCGCCTTCATAATATTTGCCGTCTTATACGATCACGTTGTTTCTGTACAAAATTTAACACTCTGGCTGTTTATTATACTCACTGTTCTACTGCTCAGAAGCATAGAAAGCTACCGTTTCGCAAAATGCAAAAAGCAGCAACAACAAAGAAGTGGTTGGCGCACTCGTTTTTACATCGGCACCGGTATAGCCGGTTTATGCTGGGGTTTGCTACCCTGGCTGGGCTACTCAAATAATGTTGAATATCTTGCTTTTATCATTATCTGTCAGATTGGTGTCATTGCAGGCTCGTTGTCGACCTTATCATACCGTTGGGAAACCATGACACTGTTCCTGCTACCCTCCAGTTTATTATTAATTTTGAAACTTCTTACCGAAGCAAATAATTTTTCAAACGCGACATCCTTCGTACTGTTTGTTTTTATCATTTTTTCACTTTTTGCAGGCAGACGTATTTTTAATAACACACAACAAAATATTCGTTTGCGCATTGAAGCCGATAACCGTGAGCGTGCGATTGAATTAATGCATCAAAAACAGGCACTTCACCTGCAAAATACTCCGCTTGCCATTATTGAGTTTGATATTGAATTAAATATTACCGAATGGAATACCGCTGCTGAGAAAATTTTTGGTTATGCAAAAAATGAAGCAGTAGGCGAGAATATCATGCGCCTGATTTTACCGCGTGAAAGCTCTGTTGAAGCAGAAAAACTGTGGCAACGATTACTTAACTATGAAGCCGTTGTCGGCACCGTTATTGAAAATAAAACCAGGTCAGGAGCCCCTATCTTTTGTGAGTGGTTCATTACCCCGTTAACTGAAAAAAAACATGACATTGTCGGCATCGCCGCCATGGCACTGGATATTACTGAAAAGAAACACAATGAATTGGCAACAATAAAAGCCAAAGAAGAAGCTGAAAAAGCTAATCAGGCAAAATCTGATTTTCTTTCAATCATGTCACATGAATTAAGGACACCATTAAATGCCATCCTGGGTTTTACCCAATTATTAAAATATGAAAAAACATTATCAGAAAAACAGCACTCTCATATAGAAGAAATCAGCAAGGCGGGCAGTTTACTACTTGAACTGGTCAATCAAATCCTGGATCTTGCACGTATCGAAAAAGGTCATCTACAGCTTTCAATGGAGCAGGTTAATCTGCATGACATTTTTGAACAATGCCATGCGATGGTTTCGCCACTGGCAGAACAGAATAATCTTACTCTGAACTTTTATGCTAAAACAAATAGTTATGTCACTGCTGATTACACACGTTTAAAACAGGTGATGCTAAACCTTTTAAGTAATGCCATTAAATACAATGTAACAAACGGATCTGTCCACTTAAGTGCCGCACCCATAAAAGACGAAAAGCAGGACACCAACAGGATACGAATTTGTGTTACTGATACGGGAACAGGTATTTCAAAAAAAATGTTGCCTGACGTTTTCCAGGCTTTTAATCGACTAAGTGCTACAAACAAAATTGAAGGTACTGGCATTGGCTTGTCTATCAGCAAACAACTTATAGAAAAAATGAATGGCAGCATTGATGTTAGTAGTGAAGTAAATCAGGGCAGTGAATTCTGTATAGAACTCCCTGGAGGTCTTTATACAACAACTGTAATTGAAACTGACAAAACACCTGTCGAATTAAAACCCGCATTAAGTTCACAAACAGTATCAAGTCATAAAATACTTGTTGCTGAAGATAACCCGACAAACCAGACACTCATTCTTAGCCAGCTTAAAACGCTGGGATACGAGGCAGACCTGGTGACTAATGGGCAAGAAGCCCTGAACAAACTACTTAACAATAGTTATCAATTATTATTAACCGACTGTAACATGCCTTTGATCGACGGTTACAAACTGGCAAAGACCATTCGACAAAGAGGTGATAAAAAGCTACCCATTATCGCATTAACCGCTGATGCCTACCCTGAGAAAAAAGAACGATGCTTAAAAGCAGGGATGGATGAGCATATAACCAAACCAGTCGACCTGGATACACTTAAATGCACAATTGAAAAATATCTAAATTAAATACATGCCAAAACCCACTGATGAAGAATTAGAAGCTGCACTAAAAATGGCGGCACAAATGCGCGATAGAAAAATCGATCCTTTTTTTATTGCAAAATCGTTATTAAGCCATAACTACCGAATAAAGTACCTTGAAGAAATTATGCGTGCTGCAGACCGTTATATTAACCACGGTATGTCAGAGCAGGAAAAAACTCGCTTGATTCGCACTATTGAAAAAGCGAAAAATACGGAATCTGCCACTTCAGGGCAACGAAGAGAGCGTTTTGGGCTGGAATAAAATTTACATAAATTTGTATTCAGATGATAGGTGATGTGAGGTATGGAATGGCTGATTCCGACACATAGCAGACGTTAAAAGATAAAAGCTTATTGTCCACAGATGAACGCAAATGAACGCAAATAAAACCTTCTCGTTCCCACGCTCCTGCGTGGTAACGCATACCTGAGCTAGTGGCAAGTTCCGTATGCATTCCCACGCAGGAGCGTGGGAACGAGGAAATTACACTATTGCCAGCTCTATTAATCTGGCAGCTTGCAAAGAAACATAAATGTAATATTTTTTGTTTTTATTTGCGTTCATTTGCGTTCATCTGTGGAAAAAATTGTTTTTTGTGAAAGTCCGCTAATGACCGTAAGCTGACATTTACTTTATTCGTTCATGTTAGCGCAGAACTTTTGCGCTACCGATACCCCGACTATCAGAAGCTGCCTCTATTTTCCCGCTTTTTTTATCCAGCACAATAACCTGCATATTGCCATAAACATCATCCATAGCATGGGTTTTATGACCTAGTTTCTGTAACGCCTTAACTAGCGACTCATCAAAAACGTCCGGTTCATAGGAAATTTTATCTGGCAAATACTGGTGATGGAAACGTCCGGCATTGACTATATCTAGCGCACTTTTATTCTCATAAAAATCAAGAATGCCAAGCAATACCATAGTGATTATACGACTGCCACCCGGCGTACCAATGACCGCTATACGGTTTTCTGTTTCTACAATACTCGGTGTCATGCTGGATAACATGCGTTTACCCGGTTCTATCGCATTGGCATGCGAACCCACCAGTCCGTAAACATTGGGCACACCTGGTTTTGAGACAAAGTCATCCATTTCATCATTTAATAAAATCCCAGTACCTTCTGCGACAAAACAGGAACCAAACGGATAGTTAATGGACAAGGTGGCGGCTACCTTATTGCCCTGTTTATCAATAATAGAAAAGTGCGTGGTATCCGTCCCCTTGCCGGAAGGTTGTGCAATCGCTTTAAGTGAAGAACTTGCTGTTGCTTTATGGCGGTTGATCCTGGCTGCCAATCGTTTAATGCGGGTATCTGAAACCAGATAATCAACCGGCACATCGACAAAATCAGGGTCTCCCATGTATTGGGCACGGTCATGATAGGCAAGGCGCATGGCCTCAACAATATGATGAATACGTTGCGCTTCAGCCATGTTTTCTATATCGAATTGGGCAAGAACTCGAAGGATGACAGATAACACCAGACCGCCTGAAGATGGCAATGATGCAGCGGTGAGTTTCATGCCCTTATAAACAACCACATCCGGAGAACGTTCTTTTATTTGATACGTTGCCAGATCTTTTAGTGTCCAGATGCCGCCATGTTTACGCACATCCTTCACCATCTTCCAGGCCAGTTCATTTTCATAAAAACCCGAAAAACCGGAGTCAGCGATTAACCGCAAAGTGTTCGCCAGATCTTTTTGTACAATTTTATAATTCAATTCCGGCACAAGATTCTGCTGCAAAAAAATCTCGCTGGCCGCTTTATTATCCTGTAGGGCTGCTAAACGAAACCCTGCCATACGTTGATAATATTCATCGACAGGAAAACCCTGCTGAGCATATGAGATTGCCATTGCCAATGATTTTGATAAAGGCAGTTCCCCGTATTTTTCTGCCAAATGAACCAGTGCGGCAGGAATTCCCGGAATACCCGCTGACAAAGCGCCATTAATCGAGCGACCAGCAATCACCTGCCCGGTTTCATCCAGGTACAACTCTTTATGTGCACGTAAGGGTGCTTTTTCGCGCGCATCAAGCATGACGTAGCGATCAGTTTTAAACTGATGCAGTAAATAAAAACCACCACCACCGAGGCCTGATGAATAGGGCTCTACTACGGCAAGCGTGGCTGTGACGGCAATTGCTGCGTCAAATGCATTGCCGCCCTGAGTCAAAATATCAATACCTGCCTGAGTCGCTAACGGGTGAGCACTGGCAATTGCCGCTTGCGAAGACGTTAACCCAGCCGGGATCTGCGCGAAACACTGAGTTGAAAAAAAGGTGAGAAACACAAACAGAAGGGTCTTGTTGTTCATATATGAGTTTATAGCAGGATTAAGTTAAGGGCGTCTCTAAAAGAGATGTTTGAACAGGCTTGTACTTGAGAAGCTCAAGAACATCTAAAATCTTAGCTTGAGTGTGTTATTTGCAAGGTTTTCAACAAATTTATTGAGCTTCTCAAGTGCGAAGATGCCAATCATGAATTTTTAGAGATGCCCTTAATTCAGACTGACAAGTCTTATTCTGCATAGTATCAGGTGCTGCATACGCTAAAAATCATGTGTTTCCGGTAAGAATATTATATTTTTCCATCAACTCATCCTGAGATTCCTGATGATCAGGATCGAGCGGTATACAGTCAACCGGACACACCTCTACGCACTGAGAAGTTTCGTAATGGCCAACACATTCTGTGCATAAATTCGGGTCAATTTCATAAATCTCATCGCCCGGAGTAATCGCCTCATTAGGACATTCTGGCTCACAAACATCACAGTTAATACATTCATCGGTAATCAATAACGCCATACTAAATCACACTATATTCTTCGTTAAAATAACTTACATGGATACACATGGGTTTAGCCTGTAGATGTTTAGAGGTACATCCCTAACAGACTAAACAATTTTAAGCAGTTACAACATTCATGTACCACTACTCCAGTATTTTACTCTTTGCTAAACTCAATGCTACCACAACGTGTTGAGGGACAAATGGTGAAACATCACCACCATGCAATGCAATCTCTTTTACCAGCGATGCTGAAATAAAGCTGGTTTCTTCACTTGGTGTCATAAAGACTGTTTCCAGTGAATTTTCCAGATGCCGGTTCATACTTGCCAGCTGCATTTCGTACTCAAAGTCAGACACCGCACGCAAACCACGCAATATCACTTTTGCATCTTTTGATTTTACAAAATGAACCAGGAGATCAGAGAAACCGCAGACTTCAACATTATCAAATTGCGATAATACTTGCTCAGCCATGATTACGCGTTGTTTTAAGTCAAATAAGGGGGTTTTTCCCGGGTTTGCAGCAATAGCCACAATCACTCGGTCAAATAAGCCGGCAGCACGCTGCACTAAATCAGAATGTCCATTGGTAATGGGGTCAAACGTTCCCGGATAAACCGCTACAACTGTCATATTCACTCCTGACTTCTTTACTTGCCTGCTTTATATGTACTGATTTTAAGCCGATGCTGATAAAGTTTATAGGCCACCTGCCCGGCTTTTTTTTGTTTTAAACAAACCCAATTTTCAGGCATCACTATATCGACATCAATATTATGCTCCACATAGATTATGGCATCTTCAGCCAAACATCCACTGCTAACCAGCAACGCACTCACTTTTGCCAACAGCTCACTATGCATATCACTACAAAAGGGCGGATCAAGAAAAACCAGATTAAATTTCTGATTCAATACTGCTGTGGACAACCAGCGCAATGTGTCCTGATGGAGAACACTGGCACCTGATGCTTGCAGTATGTTGATATTACCCTGTAACTTTTTAACCGTATTTCTATTGTTCTCAAGAAAAATAACATCATCAGCACCACGTGAAAGCGCTTCAAAACCCAACACGCCACTGCCGGCAAAACAATCCAGGCAGCGACTTTGAACAATATAAGGCTGCAACCAGTTAAACAGTGTTTCACGTATACGGTCAGTGGTTGGTCGTAAGCCTTGCGCATCATCAAACGTTATTTTTCGACCGCGCCATTTACCACCGATAATTCGGCAAGCCCCTCTATTCATACAACAAGAGCCAGCCACTTGTCATCTCGACCAGTGGGAATGATCTTATCCATCCTTTGGTTCGTGAACAGCACATCCGTGTGCTACTGCTCCATCCTTTGGTTCGTGAACAGCACATCCGTGTGCCACTGCTGCAACGGTGGCTCAAGATCTCTCCCGCTGGGTCGAGATGACAGTTGGTCTTTTTGGCACTTGCGCTTCACTATTCACTATTCACTATTCACTATTCACTATTCACTATTCACTATTCACTGTTCACTGTTCACTGTTTTACTGTTTTACTGTTGTTTGCCAACAACAACAGTTACCATTTTGTCAGGGTGAAGTCTGCGCGTCAGTGCATCATTAATCTTTTTCACATCAACAGCGTTAACGTTAGCAATAAATTCATCCAGATAATCAATGGGTAAATCATAGAAACCAATCATTATAATGTAACCGAGCAGCTTGCTATTACTATCAATATTTAACGGAAAGCTACCGGTAATGTTACTCAAGCTGGCAGCCAACTCGTCTTTTTCAGGTCCTTCTGCCACATATTTTTTTATTTGCTGACTGAGCAAATTTAATGCCTTCTCAGTTTGTTCATTTTTTGTCTGCATACCCATAGCAAAAGCACCCTTTTCACGCAGTGGTGAAAAATAACTATAAACGCTATAAGCCAGACCATGATCTTCACGAATCACTTCAACCAATCTGGAAGCAAAGCCACTGCCGCCAAAAGGGTGATTGGCAACATACAGACTGAAATAATCTTTATCACCCCGTTTTATGCCAGGTTGACCAACAAAAATATGCGTTTGTACTGAGGGATAATCAATCACAATTTTTTTCGCTGCTGTTAACGGCTTCACCTCAGGCAAGGCGGATGCTTTTTCTCCTGTGGGTAAATTAGCTACTATTGCTTTAACAATGTCTTCTGCTTGCCCGCGATCAACATTGCCTACTATGGCAATGGTTGCATTGCTCGCCACATAATATTGTTTATAAAACTGGATGACATCATCACGGCTTAACTTTTCCAGGCTTTCTCTGGTACCCGAGGCAGGAGAAGCATAGGGATGATCGCCAAACACCGCTTTATTAAACGCTTCACTTGCCAGTGCAGAAGGTGATTGTTGCCGTGCTTTTACTGCGATCTTCATCCTGTTCAGTTCACGGTGGAAGGCATCTTGCGGAAAATCAGGCTGATTTAATACTTGTTTAAGTCCTTCAATGGCGACACTTAAATAACGCGATTCGGTTAAACTACGCACCCCAACCAGCGCCATATCCGTTGCTGCATCATAATTAATTTGTGCACCAACAGATTCGAACATTTCAGCAATCTGCTTTGCTGTTTTGCCTGCTGCGCCTTCAGCTAACAGCCCATTAGTTAATGCTGCCAGACCGCTTTTACCAGCATCTCTTGCGCTGCCTGCATCAAACACAATACGCACATCCAGCATCGGAATTTCAGATGCCGGAACGAATAACACTTTTGCACCATTTGTGGTTTGCCAGGTTTGAATTTCTGGTGCGGCATTAACACTAACACTGAAAAACATCAAACACATCAATCCGTTAACCAATAATCCGTTAACCCATAATCCATTAACATCTGCAATTGCCTTCGTTATGGTTTTATTCACGTTAATAATTTTAGTGAGCATGCGTTGCTCCTGCAGTAATTGGTGATATGGCTTCGCTGTTAGTTTCGATGTTAATTTTAATGGGCAGAGGATCCAGGGTCGCTACCGTCAAACGCGTATCAATTAAATATTTATTTGCCACCTGTTGTACCTGTTGTGCAGTAACGCTAAGAATTTTTTCAACATACTCATCTTTTATTTGCCATGGAAAACCCATGGTCTCTAACATACCTATTTCCATTGCCTGATAAAATGTTGAGTCCTGCTTAAATACCTGGGCAGCAACAACCTGCGCTTTTACACGATCCAGCTCCGCCTCATCAGGCAACTGTGTTTGTATATTATTTATTTCCTCACGAAGAGCAAATTCAAGCACCTCAATTGCTACACCTTCATTCGGCACAGCCGACAGCACAAACAGCGTTTCATGCCTTGCGGTCATGCCATAACTTGCACTCGTACTGGTCGCAATTTGCTGACCACGAACCAGGTTGCTGCTCAGACGTGCACTGCTACCGCCATCAAGCACACCAGCCAATACTTCCAGCGCATACAACTCCCACTGGTCTTTTCTGGCATCGATACTACGACCTAAAACCGGCACTTTATAGCCCATAACCAGATAGGGGATTTTTGCCGGCACTTCAACCGTTACACGCTGGGTGCCATATTGCCTGGCTTCATGCCTGGGTTTTAACTGTGGTATTTCTGAAACCGGTATTTGACCAAAATATTGCTTAGCTAATTTAAATACCTGCTCAGCCTTAACATCACCGGCAACCACCAGGGTTGCATTGTTTGGCGCATACCAGGTCTCATACCACTGCTGCGCATCATCAACAGTCAGGGTTTCAAGATCTTCCATCCAGCCGATAATTGGCCGTCGGTATGGGCTATTCGTATAAGCAACAGCATTAAATCTTTCATAAGTTAACGAGGTAGGTTTATCATCAGTACGTAGACGGCGCTCTTCCTTGACCACTTCCAGTTCTTTTAGAAATTCTTTTTCGTCAAACACCAGGTTACGCATACGATCGGCTTCCAGCTCCAGACACAGTTCCAGCCTGTCTTTAGCTATTCTCTGAAAATAAGCAGTAAAGTCCTGCCCGGTAAAGGCATTTTCCTTGCCGCCATTAGCGGCAATTATTTCAGAAAACTCACCGGCAGGATGCTTTTCTGTGCCCTTAAACATCATATGCTCCAGAACATGCGATATACCCGTTATCCCATCATGCTCATAACTGGCACCGACTTTGTACCAGACCTGCGACACCACCACAGGGGCACGATGATTTTCAACCACCAGCACTTTCAAACCATTTGATAAGGTGAATGATTTTACCGCTTCATCAGTATCACTCTGTGCTATTTCCGGCTGTTTATTGCTATACAGCACCGCCCCCAAAACCAGGGTTGAAATAATAACCAGACCTGCAATTAACTTCATCTTCATTATTTACTCTTCTTATTTTCTTGTATCTTTGTTGTGGGCAGTTCTAAAAACCTGGGTTTTTGTCCGAGTTCAAGACGGATGGGTTTTGAAAACAGCAGTGCGATAATAGCAAACATGGGCAATTTGCGGCTACACCGCCTCGGATCGCAGTTGTCATCCAATGCCGAAATCGGACAAAAAGATGGTTTTTAGAGATGCCCTTGTGTAAACACAGAAAACTAATGATAGGATAGCCCGCATATTTCATCATTTTCTGCATATATAATCATATTTGGATCATCATGTTTGGCTTCATAAAACGCAAGCAAAAAAAAACCCCTAAAACAGCGCAAGCAATCACCGACGTGCCCGCACCCGCATCTGCACCGGCGCAACAGGAACCTGCTGATTTAAGCCATTCTCTGGAAAAAACACTAGAAAAAACTAAGCGCACTCTTTCCGATGGTATGGCCGACTTTTTTCTCGGCAAAAAGGCGATTGACAATACCTTGCTCGATGAGCTGGAAACACGTTTATTAAGCGCCGATGTCGGCATTGATGCTACCACAACCATCATCAACGAACTGCAAAACAACATTTCTCGAAAAGTTATTCGTGATGCCGAGTCACTACATCTTAAATTAGCCGATATTATGAAGTCTATTCTGCAGCCCTGTGAGCTACCGCTTGATGCCGTTATAACTGACTTCAAAACCCATAACACTAGCCTAAAAAATAGCGAACCCACAAAACCCTTTGTCATACTGGTTGTTGGCATCAATGGTGCTGGCAAAACCACCAGCATCGGTAAACTGGCGCATCATTTCAAGCAACAGGGTAAATCGGTGATGTTAGCCGCTGGTGATACTTTTCGCGCAGCAGCGGTCGAACAACTGCAACAATGGGGGCAACGTAATGATGTTACCGTCATTACCCAGGGCACTGGTGCTGACCCGGCATCGGTTATCTTTGACGCTGTAGCGTCAGCAAGTTCAAAAAATATTGATATCGTTATTGCCGATACCGCCGGTCGTTTGCATACGCAAGATAATCTCATGGATGAACTGGCAAAAATAAAGCGCGTACTGGGAAAACTTGATGTCAACGCACCTCACGAAACCCTGATCGTCATGGATGCCGGCTTCGGTCAGAATGCGCTGCATCAGGTACAGCAATTTCATAACAGCATTGGTTTGACCGGGCTGGCCGTCACCAAACTCGATGGCACCGCAAAAGGTGGCATCCTGTTTTCCATCGCCAAAACCCTTAACCTGCCGGTTCGCTTTATTGGTATTGGCGAGGGCATCAATGACCTTAGACCGTTTAAGGCAGATGAGTTTGTTGATGCACTACTGAAATAAAGCGAACAATGAAAAGTGAAAAACGAAAAGTGAAAAATAAAAGACACAGTCAAAAACTACAAGCAATAGCGCGTAATACTCCACATTTTTCATTTTTCATTTTTCATTTTTCATTTGTTACGCAGTAACACCGTGATTCACTTCGATAACATCAGCAAGCGATACCCTGGCGGTCATGATGCGTTAAGCCGCATCAACCTACGCCTGGCAAAAGGGCAAATGGCCTTCCTTACCGGGCATTCCGGGGCAGGCAAAAGCACCTTGCTGAAATTAATCGCCATGATCGAACGCCCCTCACGCGGCCATATTTTTCTTGACGGGGTTAATTTAAATAACATCAGCAATCAGAAAGTCCCTTACATACGCCGTAATATCGGTATTATTTTTCAGAATCATCACTTGCTTTATGATCGACCGGTATTTGATAATGTCGCCATGCCACTGATTATTCAGGGCTATCGTCACCAGGAAATTCATAAGCGGGTACGAGCAGCACTTAATCAGGTGGGTTTGTTAAAAAAAGAAAAAGCCGCGCCCATTACCCTGTCCGGCGGTGAACAACAACGTGTTGGCATCGCTCGCGCTATTGTTCACAAACCTTTATTATTGCTCGCTGATGAACCCACTGGCAACCTTGACCCTGAGCTGTCACTGGAAATCATGCAGCTATTCGCTCGCTTTAACCAGGTAGGCACCACCGTGTTAATCGCCAGCCATGACCTCGATTTAATTAAACAAATGGGCTCACCCATGATTAGTTTGCGGAATGGGCAGGTCAGCCACAACGGCCTGCCCTTTACTGTCTGATAGACACTGTCTGATAAAAATTATGCGTAGCCGTCCACCCAGAAAAACTCGATTTAGCGCATACCTTAGTAACCACCTGCGCGTCAGCCTGAGCAGCCTGGCTCGACTCTATGCACAACCAATAGCAACCTTAATGACAGCTTTGGTTATCGCCGTCGCTTTAGCATTGCCTGTTGGCCTGTACATCGCACTGAACAATGTGGGCCAGCTAAGCGGTGACTGGGACGATTCAACACAAATTTCATTATTTCTGCATACCCATGTCGAAGAGAGCAGCGCACAAAAGCTCATGCAACGCCTGGAAAAACATAAAAATATCAAACAAATTAAATTTATCAATAAAGAAAAAGGCCTGGAGCAGTTCAGGAAAATTTCCGGGTTTGGTGATGCTCTGGAATATCTTGACAGCAACCCCCTGCCCATCGTGTTAGTGGTTTATCCTGAATTCAACAATCAGCAACCTGACAGAACCACGCATCTGGTTAAGGAATTGGGAAAACACAAACTGGTTGAACTGGCGCAACTGGACGTGCAATGGGTAAAACGCCTTTATACCATTCTGGAAATCGCCAACCGGGTTATCCTGGTGGTTAGTACCATGCTGGCTATTGCGGTGCTGTTAATTATCGGCAATACCATCCGGCTGGACATCCAGAACCGCCGCGAAGAGATTGAGGTATCAAAACTCATTGGTGCCTCAGACGCTTTTATCCGCCGCCCTTTTTTATACACCGGCATATGGTATGGCGCGATGGGAGGCACTCTGGCCTGGATAATCACCCAAATTTCACTGCTTTTAATGGCAAACCCGATTCACAAACTGGCTCTGTTATATCACAGCGACTTCCGTCTGAGTGGACTGGGCGTTGAAAACACCATGCTATTGATATTGTTTAGCTGTTTATTGGGGCTGGCAGGCTCCTGGATTGCCGTCAGCCGACATCTTAAAGAGATCGAGCCTAGCTAAAAAACTTTACAACTCCCTTATTCTCCGCAAACACACTGATATTTCCCTGAACTTTTCATATAATTAGCACTCTTACTCGTTGACTGCTAATATAGATTATCAATACAGGCTTATGAGAGAAGAAAACATGACAACAGCATTAACTACCGTCCTACAGCCAACTTTGCACCATATGCCATTAAGTGCTGGCAACCTGGATGCGTATATTCGACAAATTCACGGTATCCCTGTGTTAACTGCCGAAGCTGAGCGCGAACTTGCCTTACGTCTGGAACAACAAAATGATCTTGCTGCAGCGCAACAGTTAATTATGTCTAACTTACGTTTCGTAGTAAAAATAGCACGTGGTTACACCGGTTACGGTCTGCCACTGAGCGACCTCATTCAGGAAGGCAACATCGGCCTGATGAAGGCGGTAAAACGCTTCTCAGCCAGCCACGAAGTACGCCTGATCTCCTATGCCGTACACTGGATCAAATCCGAGATTCATGAGTTTGTTTTGCGTAACTGGCGTATTGTTAAAATTGCCACCACCAAACCACAACGCAAATTATTCTTCAAGCTACGCAGCTCGAAAAAAAGGCTGGGCTGGTTTACTCAGGCTGAAGTCAATGATGTGGCTAAAACACTGGGTGTAAAACCCGAAACTGTTCTCGAAATGGAGTCACGTTTAAGCGGCAGCGATGTCACTTTTGATCCACCATGCAATGACAATGATGACGAACCGCATTTTACTCCCGCTGCTTACCTTACCGATGGCAGCATGGATCCTGCACATTTGCTGGAACATGAAAGCGGTCGTTCACAGGCATTAAACCTGATGACAAGTTCATTAAAAACCCTGGATGAGCGCAGCATGGACATCATCAAACGCCGCTGGCTGAACGAAGACAAAGCCACTCTGCATGAACTTGCTGATGAATACCAGGTATCAGCCGAACGTATTCGCCAGATCGAAAAGAATGCACTGGGTAAAATGCGCGTCGCTTTCGAAGCTTAAACCTAAAAAATCAGGAAATATTTTAACCGCGAAGTCGCAGAGAAAAATCTTTATTTTATTGGCTGCGCCTGCGGCATCGCCAATAAAAAATTAAAACTCTGCGTTTCTGCGGTTAATTTTTTAATGGTTGAAAACCAACAAACTGCTGCTTTGTTTCCTGCTTCTGCACTTCTACTAAAGCGGGTTTCCATGCGTGACCATAAATTATTTCATAACTGGCTGGTAGGACATTATTCTGCCTGAACTGCTCATAATTTTTTCTTAACTTTTGTAAAGCAGCTTTGCCGCCCAATCCAGTGCGCGAGCGGTGAGCAGTCACATTTGCGCCGATGGCTTTTAAGTCAAACATGATTTCATCAACCGAGTTATAGGTAACGGTCAATACTTCTGCCTCCATTACCGGCTCGGCAAAACCATCAAACAACAAAGCATCACCAATATCATGCATATCAATAAACTGATTGACGTGACTGGCCTTATCCACGCCCGCCCAACTACTGCGTAATTCTTTTAAGGTATCCGGGCCAAAAGTGCTAAACACAAATAAACCACCCGGTTTAAGTACCCTTTTCGCTTCCAGTAAGGCGGCATTTAAGTCATTACACCATTGCAAGCTTAAACTGGAATAAACCAGATCAAACACATTGTCAGCAAAAGGCAAGTTTTCGATATCAGCGCAAACCAGGTGTGGTGAGCGCAGAAAACTGCCCTGTTGACGGCTTTTGTTGAGCATGTTTTCTGACAGATCCAGCGCCACCAGCTGAGCTTTTTTATAGCGTTTAAACAGTGTCGGAATCGCTGAGCCGGTACCCGCACCCGCATCTAAAATAAACTGTGGATTAATTTTTACAATTTCCAGTTTTTCAAGCAAGCGTTTGCAGACTTCATTTTGTAATACAGCCGCTTGTTGATAAGAGTCCGCTGCACGATCAAATGCGCGACGTACACGTGCCTGATCAATTTTTTGTGCCTGACTAGGAGGCTGGTCTGATTGTTGACTCATAAGCTATTTATTTTGTGTGTTTTTTGCAACTACTCAGCCTGGCAGGGTGACCACATTTTATGTGCCTGCCCAGCGAGTTTCAATTTTTGTGTTTTATTAAAAATATGCTTTACCACGAAGTACACGAAGATCACGAAGAAAAATCATAATAAATGATTAAATTAGTTTAAACATGGCATACGTATGTGATTATGCCCAATATACTTTAAAGCTTCGTGGTCTTCGTGTGCTTCGTGGTGAATAACCTGGTAGGGAGGGCATAAAAGATATTCCCACCCTGCATTGCCCGCTTATTTCATCATAGTGTTGTTTTTTTATCACGCTGTTGCTGTGCAATGTTAATTAACTGTTTTACAAAATCTTCGCGGTGAGAAATAAAAGGCGCATGACTCGCCTGTGAATGCAGCGCCACATTTTTCTGCCCATATTGTTGCTGCAAAACCTGCGCTAATCCAGCCGGTACCAACACATCTTTAGCACCCAGTATCCAGTGTAGTGGGCAATCAATCGTTTTCAAAACCTGACGCAAGTCGGTTGTTAGTAATATGTCCAGCGCCAGTGCCAGTGTCTGGCTTGAAGCCTGACCACGTATTTGCATACTTTGCTGCAATTGCC
>CAZALW010000039.1:0-15729 GCA_964485705.1 uncultured Thiotrichaceae bacterium | reverse complement strand
AAACTGATAGTTTCATTTTAATTAATGGCGGAGAATTAGGCACCACCTGCGCACGTGTGGGATGCATGCCGTCAAAGGTGTTAATCCAGGTAGCTGAAGATTTTCATCGCAAGAGTATTTTTGAGCGCGAAGGCATTGACGGCGGCGAAACCCTGTCGATTGACCTGCCAACGAGCATGGAGCATGTACAGGATTTACGCGATATGTTTGTTGAGCGAACCTTAGGTGCAACCGATAACATGGACGCTGCACATTTAATTGATGGTTATGCAAAGTTTATTAGTAACGACACCATTATCGTTAATGGTGAACAGATAAAAGCAAAAAGCATCATCATTGCTACCGGCTCCACACCCGTTGTGCCTGCTGCATGGCAGGATTTTGCTGATGACATTATTACTACCGATGAGTTTTTTGAACTGGAAGACCTACCTGCTTCGATGGCAATCATTGGACTGGGTTCAATTGGCCTGGAAATAGGGCAGTCATTACACCGTATGGGGGTAAAAACAGCCGCAATAGATCAGCTTGAAACCATAGCCAAACTGGAAGATGAACAGGTTAATCAAATAGCAAAAACCGTTATTGGCAAAGACTTTCCACTCTGGCTGGGGCAACCGGCAACGTTGCAGAAAAAAAACGACGGTATTCAGGTAAACGCAGGTGAAAACAAGTTACTGGTTGATAAAGTACTCGCCAGCCTGGGTCGCAAACCGAATCTTGAAAACCTTAACCTTGAAACCACTGATATAAAACTCGATGCAAACGGCATTCCTGAATTTGATCCGCTAACCATGCAGATCGGTGATTTACCGATATTTATCGCTGGAGATGTGAATGCAGATCGTCCTATATTGCATGAAGCAGGGCATCAGGGACGTATCGCTGGTCATAACGCCATGCGGCATGTAAACGGAGAGTCAGCAGAAAAATTCAAGCGGAAAGTAGCCATGGCTATCACCTTCTGCGACCCTAATATCGCCACTGTAGGGGCACAACTTAGCGAATTAAACCAGGATGAGATTGCTATCGGTGAAATTCAGTTTGCACCGGTTGGTCGGGCGCTAATCATGGGCAAAAACCGTGGTTTACTCAGACTGTATGTGCAAAAGTCAGACGGTTTGTTGTTAGGTGCCTGTATGTGCTGCGTCAAGGCAGAAAACCTGGCACATCTTATTTGCTGGTCAATTCAACAGGGGTTGACGGTATTTGACATGTTAAAAATGCCATTTTATCATCCGGTGATTGAAGAAGCATTGCAGGCAGCATTATATAATGCACTGTCGCAACTGGATATCAAACAGGATCTGGTTGAACTGGAGCGAGCCTAAAGCCTCTGTCATCTCGACCAGCGGGAGAGATCTTAAAAGCAGTTGATGCAAAAGATCTCTCCCGCTGGTCGAGATGACAAAGGCTAAGTTAGTGTTTGTTTGTATTTTGTAACAAACTGTCATGCACAGGAATACCATGCGCCGAAATCTGCTTATACGCCGCTCGACTTCCCGTTTGATGCCATAATTCCATAGCTGCAATTGGCTGTAATGCTGGCGAGCTGTATTGTCTAATGGTCTGCAATAAATCCATTAATAGTACAAACCGTTCCGCCAGTTGACGGTATAACTCGGCAATGCCTTTTTGGGTTACCGTGCTAATGTGAAAATAAGCCGAACGCCCAAGATCAACATAATAACCGGCACTAACCAGCCTTTTTTCTGCTGATTGCGGGTATAAACCGGATACCAGTAAACACTGGTCGCCAATGTCGCGTAATTTCTCGTTACGCAAAGTTTCATGAAGCTGGTGCGAGGTTAAGTAATCCAGAGCCAGCGCTTTGCTATTGAGTTGACGATTTTTAGCAAAACGCATCAGAGTGAAAACCAGATAACTTTGCATGGCCTCATCCAACTGACAGCCATAGTCCTGTTCCGCCTCTCGCACCAGTGTGTGCCATTGCGACATCTCAGATGAATCCAGAATAAATTGTTTACTCATCATTCTCACCCCCTGTGTTACTTATCGGCATCAGATGATTTTTTTTGAACATTTATTTCTAAAAAACTCAACCACTATGTACTTTCAGTGCATAGTTTTAACTAACGTACTGGAACAATAAACCACTCCTTAGCAATGGGTATAGTTTCATCATACCAACATATTTGATTTTAATAAAACGACTTATTTTAAACCTGAATTAATCAGCTATATCGTAGCGAGACTAACAATAAACAATTTTAACATCCCTGAATGGGTCTGCTGGATTGCACAGGATGCAGACGGGATCTGGTGGGGCTATCAAATTGAACCAAACCAGTCACATCAAAGTTGGTACGAAAATGAAGTTGGCAGCTGCATCCGTTTAGAGGAAAGCGCACAAAATGCTGACTGGGCATCAACATTAAAACGGATTAAATAGATAAAATCATATGGTTATAGCATCTATATAAACTATTTATTAAAAACATGCTATAAATACATCTATCACTAATAATAAAAAAAGAGGGAAATTATGCAAGCCAAACACCTGCAAGAGGGCTCTCAAGCCAAAATTCTAAGCACCGGCCAAATCGTCGAAGTGAAACGTGTCAGCAATCACGGGTTTTCCGTTGTCCGTTTTCAAACTGGCGGTGATTACATGATTTTAAATGATCGCCTGGAAACGCTTAAAAAGAAAGAAGTGCAGCATTAGTTCAGCAGGTGATTGAAGCATAAAAAACTTCAATCACCTTTTTCTTGACTTCATTATTATAAAAGCGCCCCATAGTAGATGGTCAGTAATTATATTACCCTAATCCCTGCATAGGATTGCGAAAAATAGTGTAAGCCATTGATGTGCATGGTGAATATTCAAATTCCGATGTCACCTTATTGGTGATGAGGATGTTTTAACATTTACCAGGTGCATTAAGGGCTTGCGCTAGATTCGCAATCCTATGCAGGGATTAGGGTATTACTATCAATTCAAACAAGAGGTATCTGCTATGTCAAAAAAGAGCGGCGTTACTAATGTTGAGAAGGTAGAGCGTCGTAAACATTGGCAAGATCGTCGAGTGAATACTGACCGCAGAAACCCGGAGCGCTTACGCCTGATTTCTTATGATTGTCGTAGCGGATCACCGCGTCGCGCTGCCGATGTGGCAGGCGAGCTGTCAGATGGTGATGTCTGGTGGAATACAGGTGCAACCAAATACGAGTAGTTTATCGTTTAACCTGGGGTAGTACTCCAACAAGGTTGCATTCTCTATTTATTATAAGGTTTAAAAATCTGACTAACAGCATAGTCAATTCTTGCACGAATATTGCCTATGGATTGCTGCTGCTGCACATCGCCTGTGGCATGACCCAACCAGACCACATAACCACTGCTGGCATCAATGAGAGCGATCAACAGTGCGGCTTTTGGTACATTCGTAGGGATTTTTTTGTCACTGTTTGGGTCTTCTTTCAGTTCCAATATCGTCATGTCGACACCTGCCGCAAAAGCAACTAATAAATCAGGGTTACTTTCGACCTGACTCAAACCATGGCCACGTAACTCACGGTTAATAACAAATCTGACTTCTTCGTCGGTATCTAATGTCGGCTGTTCCCACTGACCAATAGGATCAAAGACGATCTGTGCGCTGCCCGCCCAGGCATATGTTTTATATTTGTTATAGTTAATGCTCGGGTTTGCCTGCGTTTCAACTTCTATGTCACCAGTCAGAGTTGCACATGAAGATAACAATGTTATGGCGACAAAGAAAGAAATTATAAAACTGCTTTTAGTTAACAAGTTCATCATTTTTCAGGTTTACATATTTAATATTAAAAAATATGGAATAAAGCACAGGCACGACGATTAGCGTTAATACTGAGGCGAAGCCTAAACCAAACATAATTACTACTGCCATATCCAAAAAGAATATATCACTTAACAAAGGAGCCATGCCAAGAATGGTGGTGCTGGCAGCCATCATTACCGGACGCAATCTGGAAACAGAAGAGTCAAGAATCGCATTATATGCCTCCTTGCCGGTAGCAATATTGATATCAATTTCTTCAATCAATACAATGGCATTTTTAATCAACAAACCGACAAGGCTTAATGCGCCCAGCAGACCCATGAAACCAAAGGCGACATTCATTGACAACAAACCAGCGGTAATGCCAATAATAGCCAGTGGCACGGTTAACCAGATGATTAATGGTTGACGTATTTTTCCAAACAGTAAAATGACGATAACAATCATCGTCAGAAAACCGGCGGGCAATGAGGCATTAATAGCAGCGTTTGCATCGCGGGAATCTTCGTATTCACCACCCCATTCCAGATTGTAACCCGGCGGCAAATCAAGCGCATCTATTTTTGGTTTCAGGCGGTCAAACAATACCGTTGCCAGTTCAAACGCAGGGTCGCAGGAAGGGGTGATGGTATAAATGCGATCACGCTTTCTAATTTTTGCATCTGCCCATTCTATTTTGAAATCAGAAACCACCTGACCGACGGGGACAGTGCTTTGCAGGATGGGGCTATGCACCGGTATATCCCGTATGGTGGCGACATCTTCACGTTCCGCATAAGGTGGTAACAGAACAATCGGTAGTAAACGTATGCCGTCTCTAAACAAGCCGACTTGCTGACCATCAAAGGCGGTCAACATCGCTTTGCTTACGTCTTCGCGTGTTATGCCTAACTGCCGTGCTGCTTTTTCATTATAGATTGGGCGAATGACTTTTACCGGTTGGCGCCAGTCATCACGTATATTTATCGCACCCCCATCATCTGCCATGACCTGCTGCACTTGCTGTGAAAGCTGCCGTAGCACCACAGGGTCAGGACCATTTAGCCGTACTTCAATTTTTGCATCACGGCCGGGGCCAATACGCAATGGTTTTGTTTTAGGTTCGGCGTTGGGGAAGTTGATTGCTGCATATTCCAGTAACTGTTTTTCTATACGAGGAATATCCTGCAATGATTCGGTGGTGATAATTATTTGACCGTATGCGCTTGATGGCGACTGAGGACTATAAACCAGAGTAAAGCGTGTTGCGCCACCACCAACAAAAGAAGCGGTACTCACTACACCATCTAGCGTATGCAGATAGTTATCGAGTTGAACAATATCATCACGCGTTCTTCGTATATCGGTACCTTCAACATTCCACATATCAAAGAAAAACATCGGTGTGTTTGAATCTGGGAAAAAACTTTGTTTAACGAAGCCAAAACCATATAAGGATGAAGCAAACAAAGCCAGAACAATACTGATTGTCACCCAGCGAAAATGAATAGCAGCACTCAAAAAATCACGGTATTTTCTAAACATTAAACCCGCGTAAGGATCTGCCTGTCCTGCTCCAGCCTTGTCGGCTTTAAGAAATTGCGCGCATAATAAGGGGGTCATGGTGACCGCTGTAAACCAGGACAATAACAGCGAAACCAAAATCACCCAGAACAAAGAGTTGGCAAATTCACCTGTTGAATCCTGAGATAAGCCGATGGCAGCAAAGGCAACAATACCAACCAGCGTACCACCAAGTAGTGGCCACATGGTCGCACCAACGACTTCACGAGCAGCTTTGGTACTGTCTTCACCGCGTTTAATTCTGACTAACATGCCTTCGGCAACAACAATGGCATTATCCACCAGCATACCGAGCGCAATGATAAGCGCACCCAGTGAAATACGTTGCAGGTCAATCGCCATAAAATTCATGAACCAGACCGTGCCGGATACCGTTATCAGAAGAATGGCACCGATAATAAGACCAGTACGCAGCCCCATAAACAACAGTAACACAATGATGACAATGACCAGTGCCAGCGCAACGTTGAAAATAAAACCTCTAACCGACACATCAACAATGGTGGGCTGATCATAAATAGCATCAAGCTGCATACCAACCGGTGTCACTGTCTGTAGCTCAATCAGACGAGCATCTAAACGTTGACCAACGGCAACAACGTTTTTGCCAGAGAGCATTGATATACCAATGGTCAGAGCCGGTTTACCATTAAAGAAAATATACTTCCCCGGCACTTCTTCATAAGCGCGGCGCACTGTTGCAATATCTTTAATACGTACCAGCGCGTTACCACTGCCTCGAATCAGTAGCTCGCCAATTTCCTGTACAGAGTGCAGTTGCCCGGTCGGGTTGATGCGAATATATTCATCACCGACACGCACACTGCCTGAATCGGAAACCAAATTTTGAGATTTTAATACTCGATTGAACTCCAGGTTTGAAATCCCCAGTTTTGCCATATTGGCACGCGACACTTCCAGATAAGCCACTTCTTTCTGGTCACCCGCAATGGTGATTTTCCTAACCCCGGGAATAAGCAATAATTGCTCTTTTAATATATCGGCATAATCTTTTAATTCACGGTAAGTGTAGCCATCGCCGGTTAATGCATAGAACAGACCATATACATCACCGAAATCATCGTACACCACCGAGGCTTTAGTACCCGGGGGCAGTTGAATCTGCACATCATGAATCTTACGACGCAGCTCATCCCAAATTGCGGGAAAATCCTCTTTTTTATATTTATCTTTAATTTTTACAGTGACTTCAGAAAATCCGTTCTGTGAAATGGATTCAACCCGTTTTAACTGCTTTAATTGTTGTACCGCGTTTTCTATGTGATAGGTAACTTCACGCTCAACTTCCTGTGGCGTTGCGCCGGGATATAGCGTGTAAACTTTTGCGTCCTTAATAGTAAATTCAGGGTCTTCCAGACGGCTAATTTCCTGCAGAGCGGTAATGCCACCAGCAAGCATTAAAATAATAAAAAGCCAGGTGGTTACTTTTTTAGTAACAGAATATTCTGCGATGTTCATTAATACGTCCCTAATTTATCCCTGTGGTATCCAGAAAAGCTCTGGCGATTATTTAGCCTGTTCGCCAGTTTCCAGTAAGGTCACTTTCATATTGTTTCGCAGAAAGGCTGCGCCGGCAATCACAATACGCTCACCCTGGTTTAAGCCCGTAACCTGCATGCTATCGCCAATTAGCAGCCCCGGTTTTACTTTTTTAGGGTTTACCGTCATGGTTTTTTCATCAACAACCCAGACCGTTGCCTGTTTTTCATTATTCGCAATGACGGCGGATACCGGGATTGTAACCGTGCTGTCAGTTTGTGATTCATCGGCAAATAACTTGGCGAAAACCATCGCGGTCATCCCTGGCAGAACATTGTAGTTTTCCGGCTTGTCCATCTTCAACGTCACTTTAAATGTTTTTGTATTAGGATCTGCTTTGGTTGTGGTTTCAAGAAAGCGGAGCGGGAATGTCAGGTTGGAAATACTGTCAAACACAGCGTAAAGCTCTCGACCACCATTATGATTTCTTTTGATACCGATCATAATGTTTTCCGGCACGTCGATTTTAATTTTTAAGGCAGAAACATCTTCCAGTGAAAAAATAGCTTGCGTGGCTTTTACTTCTTCAAAATTTTCCACATGACGTTTTGCAATAAAGCCATCAAAATTTGCCTTTAATTTGGTATAGCGCAAATCCTGTTTGGCGGCATCTAAAGCAGCGACAGCAGTCTGGTATTTTGCCCGAAGATTATCATGGTCAACGCGTGAGATAGCGCCCTTGTCTACCAGCTCTACTGCGCGATCATAGTTGGCTTTTGCGGTGTCATAACTTGCCTGCCGATCTTTCAGGGTGATTTTAAAATCAGTGGGATCCAGCTCTGCCAGTACCTGACTCTGTTTAACTTCATCACCTTCTTTAACCGTAATGGTTTGAACTTTTCCACTGACGCGAAATGATATATCTGCTTTTTGAATGGCATCCACTACAGCGGGAAAGGTTCTCGTGTCTGTAGCGGCATCACCACCGATGACGATGGTTTTGACCGGACGAGAACCAGCTTCTACTATCTGCGCGGGTTCTTCACAGCCACTAATAAAAAATGATAAAACAAGAATGGGGAAAACAAAAGACAGTTTTCGACTATCCATAAGATTGTCCTTAATAGTTATTTGGTTTTAGCCTGACACGCTAACAAGCTTACCAGCATGTTGATGCGGATTGCCATAAGTAAAAAACAAGTCAGTGGGTTTTTTTACCCGGTAAAGACACCATGTCAGCATCGTTCAATGGCTGAATTAATACCCAGGGTTTCACTACAGTCGACCAGAATGTAGCATCTTTTTTATGCCACTGTTTGGCCTGGGCATCAGAAACTTTGGCCACCTCACCGGAGCTTAACCATTTACTGACTTCATCTTTGTTATCCAATGAAAAAGCAACCGCAACATCAAGCAGATTAGCATTGCCAGCCACATAGATTAACCAGCCGCCGGCAAAAAATCGTTGTAGTTCAGACCAGTTAATTTGAGATGTTTCATTATTGATGTTGGCGCGTAAACCATCAATATCAGTTGGCTTAGTCTGCATAGGTGTCATTAACAATTTTGCATTGCAGTGAAAAAATTAAAGCGCTGCTAACAAAGCCAGATCTTTTCTGACCAGTGCGACTGAATGATCAAACATGGTCTGTTCGGTTTCATTCATATCCAGTTCAATGATATCAACAACACCATTTTGCCCAAGCATAGCCGGTACGCCGATGGCAATATCTTCATGACCGTACTCACCTTCGAGTAAGCACACAGTGGGTAATATTCGATTGCGATTATGCACAATGGCATCAACCATTTCAACTACGGAGGCAGCAGGCGCATCGTAAGCACTGCTATTTCGTCTCAAAGCAAGAATTTCTGCGCCGCCGTTTCGAGTACGCTCAATAATCGCATCCATTCTGTCTTTGCTGATGAATTTTTCAACCGGAATACCGGCAATGGTGCAGTAACGTAACATCGGTACCATGGTATCACCGTGACCACCAAGCACCATGGTATTGATATCCATGCTGGAAAACCCTGTTTCCATGGCAATGAAACTCGCCATGCGGCTGGAGTCGAGCACACCCGCCTGACCAAATACACGGTTACGAGGCCAGCCGGTTTTAAGCCAGGCATGATAGGTAATCACATCGACCGGATTCGTGACAAATAATAAAATAGCATCAGGCGCATATTTTTTAATGCCATCAATAATGCCATCAATGATCGGAATATTGCTCGATAACACATCACTGCGTGACATACCGGGCTTGCGCGGCAGGCCAGCTGTGATAATAACAATTTCAGAGTCTGTCATTAGTGCATGATCGACACTGCCAATTAGCCGCGTATCGTATTCAAAAATAGGCGATACTTCCTGAATATCCAGCGCCGCACCTTTGGCCGCACCTTCATCTATATCAAGTAAAACGATTTCACGACATAGATTTTTAGCAGCAATAAATTGTGCAGTTGACTCACCGACACGACCAGCGCCAACAATAGTGATCTTATTCATTAAGTTTGCTCCTTCTATAGTTTATTGACGTGTTTTAGCACTGACCACATGTGTTCTGCAAGTCATCGTGACATATATAATCGAGCAGCACCAGGTCGCGCGCTTAACGAGGCAAAGAACGGTGCAACTCATTTATGCACCTTGCTAGTGCGCAACGCCCAATAATCACTAGAAATCTACTCAAGACAAAAGATAAGGAACTGAATTTTAAGTGATTTATATATTGGCACGCAGATTGCAAGAAAAGTCACATAGATTAACCTGATTAGCCATAAGGCTCAGTCAAATTATATAAAATAAAGGCTAAAGTCGCTGTAACACTATACGTTACTCGTCATTCCTGCATGCTTTTAGCAGGAATCTAGCTGCTAGTGCATGGATTCCTGCTAAAAGCATGCAGGAATGACGCGCTGTTTATTGGCTATTTATAATGTGGCGGAAGCTCGTGGCTAATCAGGCAAATTAAAAACATTGCAACAAAACAAAGGTAACAATGATGTCATCAAACGGTTCAAACTTAAAACTTAATTTATTTTCCTTTTCAGGCAATGTTCGCATTTTGCACCTGACCTGGTTTGCATTTTTCATTAGTTTTATGGTGTGGTTTGCACATGCGCCGCTAATGGTCGTTATTCGTGAAACCTTTGGTTTGTCTGACCAGGAAGTAAAAGCACTACTCATTCTCAACGTGGCGATGACCATTCCTGCACGCATTGTTGTTGGTATGCTGGTTGACCGCTTCGGCCCACGCATCATGTTTTCTTCTATCCTGATCCTCTCTGGCATTTTCTGTGTCGCTTTTTCAATGGCACAAAATTATCAGCAACTGGCTACTATGCGATTTTTACTGGGTTTTGTCGGCGCAGGTTTTGTGGTTGGTATCCGCATGATTTCTGAATGGTTTCCCGCTCGTCAAACAGGTATTGCACAGGGCATTTATGGCGGCTGGGGTAATTTTGGCTCAGCTGCGGCTGCCATGTTACTGCCTGCACTGGCGTTAATGTATGGTGGCGACAATGGCTGGCGTTATGCAATAGCTTCAACCGGTATTCTTGCTACTTTATACGGTGTATTTTATTACTTTGCTGTCACTAACACACCTAAAGGCTCGACTTACTTTCAGCCTAAAAAAATGGGCGGCATGGAAGTCACCAGCAAATTTGATTTCTTTTTATATCTGCTGGTTAGCATTCCGATGTATGCCGCATTGGCATTGTTGACATGGAAGCTTTCACCTGCCGGATTAAACTGGTTTGATAACGGTATCACTTTCAGCATTTACGGCGTACTTACTGCGTTATACCTTTATCAGTCTTTTAATATTTATTTAGTTAATAAAGACCTGTTTAAAAAAGATGTGCCTGATATTTTTAAATATGATTTCAGCCAGGTAGCGGTATTAAACCTGGCTTATCTGGTCACCTTCGGCACAGAGCTTGCTCTGGTTTCCATGCTACCGCTGTTTTACACCGATACATTTAATACCCCCATTGTACTGGCGGGCATACTGGCTGCGGTTTATCCAGTAATGAATTTAATTGCCCGTCCTGCTGGCGGCATCATCAGTGACCGGTTTGGCCGCAAACGCACATTGGTTGTTTTATTTACCGGTATTGCCCTGTCCTTTGCTGTGCTGGGCTTAGTTGATGCAAGCTGGGCTTTACCCATTGTGGTTTCAATCACCATTGTCTGCGGTTTGTTTTCTAAAGCCGGTTCTGGCGCGGTATTTGCGATGGTACCACTGATTCAACGTCGCATGACCGGACAAATTGCAGGCATGGCGGGCGCTTATGGTAATGTGGGCGGCGTACTCTTTTTAACCATCCTGTCATTAGTTTCTACTCAGGCATTCTTTACATTTATCGCCGGAACGGCCGCCCTTGTACTGTTTGCAATTATTATTTTTCTGCGTGAACCACGAGGACAAATGGCAGAAGTGATGCCAGATGGCAGCGTTGAAATGATTGATGTTTCCTAGGAAATTGTCCGAGGGATATGGCAAACTTTGTTAATGAGTGAACAATTAAAAATCGATCTTGGGCAAAGCTCAAACAAAGGCATTAAGCAACGTAACGAAGATTTTTACGGTGCTTATATTGCTGAAGGCTCAAGCCTCGATAATAAAGGTATTGCTTGCGCCATCGCCGATGGTATGGGCAGTTGCGCCAACGCGCAGGAAGCCAGCGAGTTTTGCGTTAAAAGCTTTCTTAATGACTACTTCAGCACACCGGAAACCTGGTCGGTCAAATCCTCTGGTGCAAAAGTACTAACCGCCATCAATAACTGGTTATTGAGCAACGGTAACAAAGAACACGCTAATGGCATGGTCACCACCTTCAGCGCGATTGTTTTTAAATCTACCACCGCCCATATCTTTCATATTGGTGATTCACGCATTTATCGCTGCCGCCAGAATAATGATTCATGCGACCTGGAGTTACTCACCACCGATCACCGCGTCTGGATTTCTGATGAAAAAAATTATTTAAGTCGCGCCATGGGCATCGACAGTCATCTGGATATTGACTATAAAACACTGGCGATTGAACAGGGCGATGTTTTTTTGATGACCACTGACGGCATCCATGATTATCTCAGCGATCAGCAGTTAAAGGAACATTTAAAATCTGATGCAGCCATTGAAGTTAAGGCGGACAGAATAGTCATGCAGGCGCTGGAAGCAAAAAGTCATGACAATGTCACCTGCCAAATTATTAAAATTGAAAACCTGCCTTCGCAGGATGCGAATGAAATATATAATGAATTAACTCGCCTGCCTTTTCCGCCACATCTCGGCCCTGGTATGACCATGGATGGTTACGAGATTCTTGAGGAAGTTCATGCCAGCACCACATCGCAATTATATAAAGTGCGTGACACCGATAGTGGCGATTTATTTATGATGAAAACCCCTTCGGTGAATTATTCTGATGATCCTGCCTATATCGAACGTTTTTACATGGAAGAGTGGGCAGGGAAACGCATACAGAGCGATGCCGTGTTAAAAATTATTGAACAAACACGGCAACGAAATTTTTTATATTTCATTATGGAATATATTGACGGTATCACGCTAAAACAATGGTCTATCGATCATCCGTCACCTGATTTTAAACAGGTCATCAGCATAACCAATAAAATCATAAAGGGTTTACGCGTATTTCACCGCCTGGAAATGTTACACCGCGATTTAAAGCCCGAAAATATTATGATCACCGCTCATGGCGTAGTAAAAATTATTGATTTTGGCTCGGTAAAAATTGCTGGCATCCAGGAAATAAGCACCCCGGTAGAACGTATCGAATTGCTTGGCACAAAAAACTATACCGCGCCTGAATACCTGCTTGGTATGCAAGGCAGTAATCGCTCTGATATTTATTCACTTGGTGTGCTGGTTTATAACCTGCTGACCGGACAACTGCCTTACGGCGACAAGATGTCACGCGATCTCAACTGGCGCACCTTAAGCAAAATTAAATACGAGTCATCGATTAAACACAACCCGATGATCCCGCTATGGATGGATGGCGCTATTCACAAAGCGGTAAAAAAAGATCAGCGCTTACGCTACGACACTTTTTCCGAATTCATCTTCGACCTTACCCATCCAAAAGAGTCCTTTATGGGGCATGCTGCACCATTATTAGACCGCAACCCGACGATGTTCTGGAAAATTGTAAGTGGTGTTTTATTCGCCGGTAATGCCATCTGGCTTTACCTTTTTCTATCATAAGGCTCTCTCATAAAACATGAATTCACCAGCAACAAAATTCAGCTGCATCATCCTTGCCGGCGGCGAAGGCAAACGTGTTGGCGGTCGAGACAAAGGTTTGATTTGTTACAAAAAAAAACCTCTTATTGAACATGTCATCAATATAATAAAACCACAGGTTGAGCAAATCATTATCAGCGCCAATCGAAATATAAAAGAATATAAAGCATATAACCTCCCTGTTGTAAGTGATGCTGGCGTAAGTCATGCAAAACTGGCGCATCATGGCCCCATGGCAGGAATAGCCGCTGCCCTGCCTTTTTGCAATAATGACTGGGTGCTTATCGTGCCATGTGATATGCCATTATTGCCGACAGACCTTATCGAACAACTATCAAACAACTCAAGTAGCAAACATCTTTATATCGCCGAAACAAACTATCGCTTACAGCTGGTTTTTTTAATGCATAAAAAACTGCTTGCCTCAATCGCGCAGTCACTAAATAATAATCAGCTAAGATTAATGCAATGGGCAAAATCACAGCAACATGAAATCATCTCAATTTCATGTGATGGCACATTTAAAAACTTTAACCGCAGCAATGATTTTAATTAGCAACGCTTTATATAAGCTGACTGCTGATTAACTCGTGGGCAAAAAAACATGCCCACCCTACCAGCTTGAAAAAGGTTTACAGCGTATCCGTTAGTATAAAGTTGATTGTTTAATAGTATTACACCCCCTCTTAAAAAATTCACCAACATAACACAGCCAATAATTACCGCTTGCGCCAACAACACATCATCATCAAAATACAGTTATGGAAATAAATTCTCAACTACGCAAACAGGAAACCACCCGCATCACACTGTGGGGTGTAGCCGTTAATCTTGTTTTAGCAGTAATAAAAATTGCAGGCGGCATCACAGGTCAATCACAGGCATTACTCGCTGATGGTATTCACTCACTTTCTGACCTGGCCAGTGATGCCATGGTTTTAGTTGTGGTCAAACATGCCAGTGAAGATGCTGATGAGGATCACCCGTATGGTCATGCCCGTTACGAAACCCTGGCAACAGTTGCACTTGGCATGATATTAATGGTTGTTGCCGGTGGTATCGCATACGATGCCATAACCCGGCTGGGAAACCCTGATGAAATAGCGGTACCGGCTCTGTTCACACTGATCATTGCCGCCATTTCTATTCTCAGCAATGAGGGTCTGTATCACGCCACTCACGCAGTCGCTCAAAAAATTCGCTCACCGCTACTCGAAGCCAATGCCTGGCATCATCGCAGTGATGCGATATCATCCATTGTTGTGCTTGTTGGTATTGGCGCTACCTTTATTGGTTATCCCGTATTAGATGCGATTGCCGCCATCCTGGTGGCATTAATGATCGCCAAAATCGGTTTGGACTTAAGCCGTCAAAGCGCACGGGAACTGGTCGATACCGCGCTGGAGCCAGAAATGGTTAAACAAATCAAACAAACCATTTTAAGCATCGATGATGTTCGCGAGCTGCATTTATTACGCACACGACGTATGGGACACAACGCCCTGGTTGATGTCCATATTCAGGTCTCACCAAAACTAAGTGTTTCTGAAGGGCATCATATAACCGAATCGGTTGAAACCAGCCTGAAAGATACATTTGAGGCGATTAATGATGTCACTGTGCATATCGACCCTGAAAATGATGAGACCACTGCGGGCTGCAAACATTTACCACTACGCAAAGAATTACTGCTCATGCTGAACCATGAATGGGCAAAACATGAGGTGCTAAAAAATATTGATGATGTAACCCTGCATTATCTTGATGGCCATGTTCATGTTGAAGCCTGTTTGCCGCTACGCTATTTACAGCAGCTTGATGAAACCAATTTACTGAAACAGGATTTTGAGAAGTTAAATCGTCATATAAGCTGTATAGGAAAGAGTCACCTATATTTTAGCTAACGCACTAAAATGGTGCGCGCACACGCAAAACGCTCCCTTAATGTGCGTTATTTATAAAACAGCCACTTAAAAAGCCCATAATATCGGGTTTCCCTTATTGGCATGTTTCGTGCAAAATGTAGGCTGTTAATAAAGGGGCTTTGATGAGTTTTGTTGTATCAATTTAACAGAATTGATTAAAGATTCTTTGTACCCGGGCTAGCTAGCTTCCGGGTAAGCAAAAAACACCGTGCGGATATCACCCTGCATCAGCCAAAGATGCAGCAGTTTTTTCTGTGCGAACTTATTACTTTTTTAAAATTACAGAGGCACTAAAAATGGCTGCAAGCGACGTAATGAATATGATCAAGGAAAAAGACGTTAAATTCGTTGATTTCCGTTTTACCGACACACAAGGTAAAGAGCAACATGTCTCTGTGCCTTCCCACACCATCGATGAAGATGTTCTGGCTGAAGGCAAGATGTTTGACGGCTCTTCCATTGCTGGCTGGAAAAGCATTAATGCATCAGACATGATTATCATGCCCGATTGCGATTCACAGGTTATCGACCCGTTTTGTGAAGAAGTCACCATGAACCTGCGTTGCGACGTTATCGAACCGGTTGATATGACTGGCTATAACCGTGACCCACGCTCAATTGCCAAACGTGCTGAAGCTTACTTAAATTCAACCGGCATTGGCGACACTGCCT
>CAZALW010000038.1:0-15828 GCA_964485705.1 uncultured Thiotrichaceae bacterium | reverse complement strand
GTGGCATTCTGGAAGACCCGTGGGCAGAAGCCGAAGAGGAAATGTGGCGCTGGACCGTGTCACCACAAAATGCGCCTGATAAAGCAACATATATTGAATTGAATTACCAGCAGGGCGACATTATTGCTATTGATGGTCAAACCAAAACGCCAGCACAGGTGCTAACAGAATTAAATCGCCTGGGTGGTGAAAATGGTATTGGTCGTTTGGATATCGTGGAGAATCGTTACATCGGCATGAAGTCACGAGGTTGTTACGAAACACCGGGCGGCACCATCATGTTACGTGCCCATCGTGCCATGGAGTCGTTAACTCTGGATCGTGAAGTCGCGCATTTAAAAGATGAGTTAATGCCACGTTACGCCAAGTTAGTTTATAACGGTTACTGGTGGAGCGCCGAGCGTGAAATGCTGCAACAGATGATTGATGCCTCGCAGCAGTTTGTTAACGGTGTGGTACGGGTTAAATTGTATAAAGGCAATGTTGATGTGGTTGGGCGCCAATCTGATGATTCCTTGTTTGATGAAAATATTGCAACCTTTGAAGATGATGGCGGTGCTTATGACCACAAGGATGCGGATGGTTTTATTAAATTGAATGCTTTGCGTTTGAGAATGCAGGCACATCGGAGAGATTAAAAAATAATCCGCGAAGAACGCAAAAGACGCAAAAAAACATGTAAATAGAGATCTTCGCACGATAAATAAAAAAATAATTTTTCCGCAAATGTACGCCAATAAACGCTATTAAAAACAAAATATTTTTAATTATTTGCGTTTATTGGCGTACATTTGCGGAAAAAATCAATTTTATACCGCTTAGCTTACGACTGGTTGAGATAACAAAGCGGAAAGCCTCTTTCGTGCAAAGGTTTCAAATAAAATTTTTTTGTTTTTTTCGCGTCTTTTGCGTTCTTCGCGGATGATATTTTTTTGTTTATACAACTTATTTTTGTCTTAAAGCAAAAACAAAGTAGCCAGACCAAGAAACGAAAATAGACCAACAATATCAGTAATTGTGGTTAACACGACACTGCCTGCGATAGCCGGGTCAATGTTTAATTTTTGTAAAATAATAGGAATGACCGCGCCGGAAAAAGTGGCAACAACTAAGTTAATGATGATCGCGGCTGCAATGACATAACCAATTTGCATATTACCGAACCAGAATACGGCGATGACAGCAATCACCAGTGCCCAGCCAATGCCGTTAAATAGCCCGACAATAATTTCTTTATTTATCAGCCAGCGTCGATTGCTTTTGCTTACCTGACCCAGGGCAATGCCGCGAATAACCAGGGTCAGGGTTTGGGTACCGGCAATACCGCCCATGCTGGCAACCACATTCATTAATACTGCGATGGTAACAATTTGTTCCAGTGTGGTTTCAAAATTAGACACTACCCAGGAAGCCATAAACGCAGTAATTAAGTTGATGCCTAACCAGATGCCACGGCGGCGTGCGCTGGGAATAGCCGGTGCGAATAAATCTTCGTCTTCGGTTAAACCCGCCATGCCTAACATAGAGCGTTCGGCTTCTTCACGAATCACATCAACCACGTCATCTACCGTAATGCGGCCGAGTAATTTCATGTGTTCATCAACCACGGGTGCGGAGAATAAGTCATGAGTTTCAAATATTAAAGCCACCTCGTCATCTTCCGCGCTGGCTTTAATAACCTCGACATCGCGTTTCATTACCTCGGCAACGGTGAGCTCTGTGTCACTTGTTAGCAGGCGTGTGAGGGGTAATGTACCAACAAAAAGATTGTCTCGCGTGGTAACAAATAAGCTATCGGTATTTTCCGGCAGTTTTTCCATGCGCCGTAAATAACGCAGCACCACATCCAGTGTCACTTCATTGCGAACAGTGATAGTGTCGGTGTTCATTAAACCGCCGGCACTGTCTTCCGGATAGGCTAATACGGCTTCCAGACGTTCGCGATGCTGGGTGTCGAGTGAGGTTAATACCTGGGTGGTAACACGGCCTGGCAGGGATTGGATAAAGTCTGCCAGGTCATCAATGTCCATGCCTTCGGTAGCATTGACCAGATCCTGTAAGGACATATCGCGGATCAAGCTGGCACGCAATTCTTCGCCTAACTGGATAAGCACTTCACCTTCTTTTTCAGAATCAACCAGCTCCCAGATGATGTTGCGTTCAGTGTAGGGCAGTGATTCAAGCAGGTTAGCGATTTCAGCCGGGTTTAGTTCATTTAACATGCCGCGTGCATGTTGCATGGTACCGGTTTCCATTGCTTCTGACAGGGCAAGAATCTGGTCTTCTGTTTTTTGTGAGCGATCTTGTTCCATGGATGTATCGGTGTTTTGTTATTATAGTTTTATTGTTATGGGGTGGCGGTGACTGCTTTAGGGAGTGTAACATTAAACCTTAAAAAAGTAGTTGAACCTGTTGTGAAGAATCAAGCTGGCAGACCCCTTGATCAGCCTCTCAATCATAAATCTTCTCAAACAGAGACGTGCGACATGGATGTCGCGTTAACAGACCTAAGGATGGAGTTATTAGAGATACCCCGATGCCGAATCTGTTTTTTCTGCGCTTCATTGTGTTTTATAAAATAATGCGCATGTGCCATAAATCCGGCATAGACGATTCAGTTTAATCTTGATATGTTGCTAGTTGTTATTTTGCAAATGCATGGCTGACCGTATGGGATACTGAAATGCTTTCAAATTATTCCGTTTTATTAGTTGAAGATGATTCACATACTCGCGATTTACTTGAATCTATCGTGAATGCACATGAGCAGCTTAATATAGTGGCTGCCGTTGGAACACTTCGTGAAGCTTTGGATGTGCTTAAGCAGAAACAGCCTGATGTATTACTGGTTGATCTGGGGTTGCCCGATGGTGATGGTACGGATCTGATCCATGATGTGTTTCGACGCAGGTATGACACAGACGTAATGGTAATTACGGTTTTTGGTGATGAGAGACATGTCATTCGAGCGATAGAAGCAGGGGCAACGGGTTATATTCTAAAAGACGGAAGTAACCTTTATATTGCACAGTCTATTTTACAACTGAAAGATGGCGGCTCACCTATTAGTGCGCCTATTGCACGTTATTTGCTCAATCGCTTTCGTGACTCTGAGCAAACAAAAAAAGCAGAAATCGATTCGATAATAGATAATAAAAGTCTCGATTTACCGTATCTAACCAAACGGGAAAAAGAAGTCTTATCTCAGCTTTCCCGTGGTTTTAACTTTGTTGAAATTGCACAAAATCTTTCCATTTCATCCCATACCGTCACCTCTCACGTCAAACATATCTATCGAAAACTTGCCGTGCGCTCAAGAAGCGAAGCGGTGTTTGAAGCCGTGCAGCTTGGTTTAATAGATATTGAGAAAAAAGACAGTTGAACGCTTCTGCACAAAAAACAAAGGTATTGTTAAACCCTGTAATAAGCGGAATTTTACTTACTATCATTATGGTAATTATGTTTCGATACTATTACCTACAGGCTCTTACGCCGCCAGATGATTTATATCAACTAGAAAGTATCACATTTACCGCAGGTGCTTACACTGAAAAAAACAATAGTAACGGTGCATTAAAAAGCCAGCAGCGGTTGCTACCGGATAACTGGAAAGAAACATCAGCGAATATAAGTGAAGGCTGGTATCAGGCCTATTTACATTTTCCAACGGGCCCGTCAGCAAAAAATGAACAAGTCAACGACAAGCTATGGGGTATCTATCTACCTGTTGTACAAATGAATGCCCAAATATATATCAATAATGTATTGGTTGGGCGCATTGGTTCACCTGCACAGAGTACATATGATAATGATCCATTATCCAGAGTAGAAAATCAGCCTTACTATTTCTCAATACCTGGCGCATTATTAACTAAAAATAAAACCGAATTAACAATAATAGTGGCATCGGACACAGCTGGAGAGGGATTATTAGGTAATATTTACCTGGCAGAGATTACAAAAATTCGTGCCGCCTATGAAAAGCGATATGCAATGTTGATAACGTCAATTGCCACCATAACCGCGGGTATGTTGGCAATTGCTATATTAATGAATGTGCTTTGGTTGTTGCGTAGACAAGATAACGTCTATGGCTGGTTTGCCTTAACACTTTATACATGGTCTTTACATAACTTTTTAAAAACAGGTATTGATTTGTCGATACCACGCCATGTTCAAAATATTATGGCATTGCTAGCATTTGTCTGGTTTATTGTGTTTCTGATAAAAGCAGCGCACCATTTTATGGAGCAAAAATTGCCAGGGCGTGAGCGCATAATATTAATTACTGCTTTCATTTGCAGCCTGATGATTATTTTTTCCGATAGCTTGCCATGGTCGTTACTGATTACGCACCAAATCAGTAGCACATACGTGCTCGTATTGGCGGGTTACGTGTTAATGGATTTTACATTTAAATATCACCAGCGTGCCGACTTGCAAAATATATTTATACTCCCTGCGGGATTTTCCATGTTTGTATTTGGTAGCCATGACTGGTTACAGCTTATGCAACTAATACCACGTGATGATGGCCGTTTATTACATTTTGCCGCACCAGTGACGGTAGCGGTTTTCGGTGCAATGTTACTGGAAAGGTTTGCCGGTGTATTACGAAAAGCAGAGTTGTACAATTTTGAATTAGAAAGGCGAGTTAGCGAAAAACACAATGAGCTTGAAGCCAATTATCAACGCTTGCGAGAGATGGAACATCAACAGTTACTCATTGCTGAGCGTGAACGCTTTATGAAAGAAATACATGATGGCGTAGGAGGGCATCTTATTTCTATGTTATCAATGGTGAGAAGCGGTAAGCAAGATACCGATATTATTGTTAGCTCAATCGAAACCGCATTAAGCGATTTACGGCTGATGATTGATTCACTGTCGCCACAGGAAAATGATATTCCTTCATTACTGGGGGCTTTACGTTCCCGGCTAGAGCCGCAAATGCAAAGCAGTGGTCTGCAGCTAAACTGGCAGGTTGATGCACTGCCCGTTGTGCCAAATTTTGGACCGCATAAAGCCTTGCAAGTGTTACGCATTGTGCAAGAAGCGGTTACTAATGTCATCCGCCATGCACAGGCAAAAAACATTTATATCAAGGCCTATGTCGCACAGCAACAGAATAAAGCGCAGGTTATTATTAAAATATGTGATGACGGTGCAGGTTTTTCAGGCGATATTGTGCATGGAAAAGGGCTGGACAATATGCAATACCGTGCCAATGATATCAAAGCAAAAATATGCATCTCATCAGAACCCGGTAAAACCTGTATTAGACTTGCCTTTAATCTATAGCAGGTTTCTATAAACGGCTGCCGAACAAAACCGTTTCTATCCCGTATATACGGGATAGAAAAATTATCACCTTGGTGACACCATACAAAGCAGTTATACGTATCGCTAGCCGTATGGAGAAAAGTCATGGAAATTAATCCGCTAAAATTCAGAGAAACCTTACATAAAATTCCATTTGCAGAAAATTCGTGGAACGAACTAATTGATTTAATCAAAAAATCGACCGATAGCCAGGCGGGAATCATGATCATTACCCGCGATCAGGATCACGATATTCTACGAACACATTCCCCTGATTTTGTTATGTCGCAAGAAGTACGTTGCGCGTTTGAAGAAAGCGAATGGATAACGGCAGCCATGCCAGAAAAATGGTCAAAAAGCTATTTAAGCAAAGGCGTGGTATTAGGAACCGATCTTATCGCACAGGAAAAAATGCGTACCACCGCTTTTTATCAGGATGTACTAAGCACGCTTGGCCTGGAATATTTAATGGCAGGTATCTCTTTGTTTGGCGATGACTACCGCACCCTGCTCAAATTTTTTAGAGCCGATAAACAGCAAAATTATTCTAACGATGAAGCCCTAAGACTAAGTGTGTTAATGCCAGAAATCAGGCAGATGATGCGCTTTACCGAACGGCTTTATGAGCGCATGGTGTTAGAGACAGCGGAAAGCAAAGCCGGTGCGCCCAGAGGCGCGGCGACCATAATTATCGACACAGAAGGAAAAATTGTACAGACCAATCAGGTTGCCGATAACCTTCTTGGCAAAGGCAATATACTCGATGCAAAACAAAACCACTTATACGCGACCACCGCCAGAGACAGTAAAGTTTTAAGCACAATGATGGCAAAAGCACTGGGCAATGTAGGTGTGCCGACGCAAGATTGCGCGCTGGTTGGTGAAGCCAGTGATGCCGGTGTGTACCAGATGCTGGCTTTACCGGTACCGCAAACGGAGCCGCCTTTCCCGTGGATGGAAACACTAAATGTAGCTGCTGTCGTAGTCATTGATCCCATACGCCGAGTCAAGATTGATTCAGATATTCTCAAAACGCTTTATCACATAACCCCTGCCGAAATAAATTTAGTTAATGCCATGGCAAATGGCATAAAGCCTGTGCAATATGCCGATCAGATTAGTAAATCCGTGCACACAGTGCAATCACAACGCCAGGCGGTATTTCAAAAAATAGGCGTATCTAATCAACTGGAATTGATGAGCGTGCTGCGTGATTTAACCACCTCGTTTGAAGAAAAAACTGAATAGTCCATTTTAAAATTCGTACTTAATCAGAACATTCTTAATGTGAAACAAATCACGATATTAATCGTTGCATAAGTTTTCGCCGCATACTTTTGTGACGCGCCGTAAATATATCCCTATAGGCTTGACGGTAGCATCCATGCTACCGACAGTCACAAAAATATACAGCGAAAACTTATGCAACGATTAATAACACAACAAAATTTTTTTTTCATTAGTTCTAGTGATGTAAGACGCAGGTATTGGCGGTTATAGTTTCTTTCATAATAAACACCGATAACGCGGTGAAATAGCTTTTACTATTAAAAGTGCATTAAGGAGAATGAAATGAAAACGTCCCTATATAAAGTATTGCTAATTAGCGTACTAATCAGCACCAGCCAGTTTGCCTCTGCCACTAACGAGCAGACGCTGAGCAAATTTGACCACTGGCAAATGAACAGGATCTACCAGCCCAGCCAAAGCACACTGGCGCGTGAAGCGCGAGGTTTTGTTTTTATCTACGACGGTTTTACCGATACTCAAGTCAGTCAAATTATGGACGATAAATTTGACCGCATCGACAACATGATGTTTACCCGCGTAAAAATAACCGATACCACGGATGCCGTAATGAAAGACCCTGATACCGGTTATGTACTGATTGAAGATGACGGTTGTGACTAAAGTCGTTGGCAATGCTGCCATAAAAAAGTGAAGTTTGTGAGAATCGCGTCACACAAAAAATCCTATCCCCTATTTACGGGATAGGAAAAAAACACCAAAAAAGTAGTATATGTAGTAACGAATAAAAAATAACAGATAAAAATAACGAACAAAGAAAACATAAACCATTGACAATAAATCGAACAAGTTATCAAGGAGTCAATTCCATGTTAAAGAACCAAATAAATACCGTGGCAATTATTATGCTGCTGTCGGCATTAACCGCCTGTGGCGGCGGATTCGATCCAGCGCCAGCCACAGCCACAGACACCACCGCGCCAGTCATCACCATAACCGGCAACAACCCAGAGACCATCGCGCAAAACGCGACTTACACCGATGCAGGCGCGACTGCATCTGATGATACCGATGGTACGTTAACCGTCACTACCACAGGCATTGTCAATACCGCAACACCAGGCAGTTATACGATTACCTACACCGCAACCGACGCAGCGGGTAACGTGGCAACCGCGAGCAGAACAGTCAATGTCATTGACATCGCCTCACAACCACAAAACCTACAGGCAGTGGCTGGCGATACGCAAATCACTCTCAGTTGGGATACTGTCAGCAATGCCACGGCTTACGACATTTGCCACGCCACCGAAACTATCACTCAGCCTGAAAATTGCAACATTCATCTAAACGGCACACTTATTGTTGACAGCAGCAGTCCAGCCGTCATTAGCGCCTTAACCAACGATACCGAATACTTTCTTGTCGTTATCCCCAAAAATGCCAATGGCGATGGTACCGCCAGCGTGGTGGTGAGTGCCATTCCAGTCGGTGCAGTTCTGCCCACGCCCACAGGTAAGCTTAATGATACTGGTATTACCTTGTGTGGCGATTATGCTTTTGCCAGCATGAGTTTTCACAACAACGACCTGGACTGCAACCTAGCAGTCGATGCCGAAGGTGACCCCATTCCACCCGGACAGGACGCGCTCTTTGGGCGTGATGCCAATGCCAGCACCAATAACGACAACGACGGCTACAAAGGCTTTAGCTTTAGCAAGGTAGACAACAACGGTTTTATTTTAAACGACCAAAGCGCCAACACGTTTCATTGTGTTAAAGACAATGTTACCGGGCTAATCTGGGAAGTAAAACAAACCGCTGTCGGCCTGCATAATAAAGATGATGTCTACACCTGGTTCAACAAAAGCACACCTACCAACAATGGTGGGGATAGCGGCACAGGCAACGCCAATGCCAGTTGCGAAGGCAATACCGATAATATCTGCAACACCCAGACGTATGTTACCCGGGTGAATATCGCCAGCTTGTGTGCTGCCAGCGACTGGCGTTTACCGACCGTTGACGAATTGAGCTCACTGGTTAGTTATGACCGTAGTAATCCCACGATAGACGCCGAGTATTTTCCCAATACGGTGGGTAATTTGTTCTGGTCGTCCTCGCCGTATGCGCCTGTTAGTGCTAATGCGTGGAGCGTGGCCTTTAACAATGGCAGCGACTTCGTGGGCAATAAGAGTAGCAGTAATCGTGTTCGGTTAGTTCGTAGCGGACAATGATTTGACTTTTGTTTTCTAAGGCTAAGAGACAATGCATAAAACAATACCCCTTTAATGAAAAATAATGTAAAGCACAAAAATAGCCCTGTTAGTAATAGCAGTAGATTATTTAAAGCTACAAATACAAATGTAATTATAACTTGGAACAATGACAACCTGGAGTAGCGTTATGCCCACAATAAACAAATACACCCATAATAAAAAAACCCGTACGGCGATACAAAAAAACTTGTTATGCATTATAGCCAGTCTGGGTTTTTATAGCCTTAGTGCTAACGCTGAGAATATTGTTAGCTGTAATTTAACGGCTATAGGAACAGTAGAAAACGCCAACATTACAGCCACTACCGCGCATTTAACCGATAATTTTGATGGCACGGTTAGCGACTCTGAAAGCGGACTGATCTGGAAAAAATGCAGCGAAGGACAAGGTTGGAGTCCATCGGCAAATACCTGCAAAGAGATAGCAGTCACACACACCTGGCAGGCGGCATTACAACTTGTGCAGGCGATTAATGCTGGCGCAACAGGCGAAAATTTTTCGCAGGAAGACTGGCGACTGCCCAATATAAAAGAGCTAAAAACTATCGTTGAACGTCGTTGTGCAATACCTGCAATCAATAATACCGTTTTTCCGAATACAAGCTCAGCAAGCTTTTGGTCGTCCTCGCCGTATGCGCCTGGTAGCGGTAGCGCGTGGAGCGTCAATTTCTTTAATGGTAGCGACGGCGCGAGCCGTAAGAGTAACGGCAAATATGTTCGGTTAGTACGTAGCGGACAGTGACTTTGATTTTTGGTTTTGTAGTGAAGTGATCTTTGCTCGCTTAATTAACGAACCTACCTCTATGGCGTGTAAAGCACGCGATTAAAAATACGGATGAAATAAAAGGTGAAAAAAATGAAAAACAGTTTAACTTGTGTAAGTTCACTAAAAAACCTCGCCTTGATTTCAAGGGCTTTTTTACTGTTTATAACTATTTCAATTACCGCCTGCGGCGGAGGCGGCAGCTCCAGCGATGCTGATATGCTACCGCTTAATTCAGCCTCTCTCACGATAGATGTCATTACCAGAAGCGCACTTCCCATTCCTGCGGGCAGTATCACCATCGCTGATAAAACAGCAACTATCACCGCTGGACGAGCAGAATTTACTGAACTGGCAGCTGGTAAAGTACAGGGTGTTGTGCGCGTTCCGGGATTTGTTCCAGCCAATGTCTTTGCCTTCGTCGTCGAAGGTGAGAGCAACCTCGCGCAGGCCATTTTATTACCTGTTGGCGCATCCATTACTTTTGCTGCTGACCAACCCGCAGATCTCCAGCATGACGGCAATGCTGTGCGTCTCACTGCCAATAGTTTTGTCGATGACCAGGGCAATCCCGTTAGCGGCACAATCACTGCCCATTTAACCAGCTTCGACCCGTCTAAAGATCTGCGCGCTGCCCCTGGCCCTTTTCGTGGCATCAATGCTGATGGAACAGAAGACCATATTGAATCCTACGCCATGGCAAGTTACAGCTTTGAAGCCGATGGAAAACCCGTGCAACTCGCCGCAGGGAAAACTGCCGCCATCGAGATAGAGCTAATCGATATTAAGGGAGACAATAAAGGGGCTACGCTGAATGAAATTATTCCTGCCTGGTATTACGACCTCGAACAGGGGCAGTGGATTGAAGAAGGCAGCGGCACTGTTTTCGATGTCGGTAATCGCCTTGTCTGGACCGCCACAGTCGAGCATTTTACCTACTGGAACGCCGATAGAAAAATCACTGAGAATGAATGCGTCACCGTTGAACTACCGTTTTCGCTTGGCCGCAATTTTCCTATTTTTTCTGAGGGTCGAGATTATACTGGTGTTGCTATCGCAGACATACCAGAAAATAGCATGTCGGCGTGCGTCGAATACAAAAGAGGTGGAAGTGCAACCATTCACGCAGGCAGTGGCAGTTCGGGTTTCCTCTATTCACAACAAATCGTCGGCTCGGGTGACCCGGCTGAATGTTCAGTAGATGGTAGCCCGAATGTGGGTTGCACTATTATTCAGGTTCGTGTTCCTGACTTATCATGCGTCCGTGGAAAAGTGCTAAAAGAGGCATTGCCAGTTGATAATGCGCGAGTCCTTGTGGAGTACGGTCAAGCTACAGGTTTAGCCCTGACAGAGACAAACGGCGAGTTTTGTACCGTGGTGCCCACAAGTCGTTTTGTGAGTGTTCGTTCTAGCTTAGTTGATGAGACTGGCTATCACTTTGTCACTGACACGGCAGTAACTGGCGACTCAATCGTAAGTTGTGCGACGCCCGAATTATGTACTGATATAGGCGTTCAGGAGTTAAATACCCCACCACAATACTGCATGGATGGACAAGTCACCCAGAACATCTTTACAAGCAATGGTGTAAGCAATGTTCCTGTTTCAGCAGGCACCCCGTTATTAGCCTTTCGTAAAGATAGCTTTTCTGGTCTCGACTGCCAAACGACCCCTAATAGCTGGGGATCAATAGTCGCTGAAGGCACCATTGGCGAAAACGGTGATTACTGTTTAACGCTACCTTTGGCGGAAAACACGCGAGAGCTGGTATTTGTCGCCAACTCCTGCAACCGTAATAGCTGTAACACCGATGAGCCTGAGGACATTTGCTTCAGAACAGGTGACTTTACTCTCATCAATGGTGCTGAGACTGGTTTTACTGGTGGTTTTTGTGGCAGTACCATTTCGTGTATCGACAATGATATACACATAGGTAATTAAAAATGCGCTTACATTAATACACCTGCATACCAAAGTCTTGTGTATTGCGGGTCAAGTACTCAGTACAATGAAATCAACGAACGAAAAAAGGAGAAAAACAATGAAGAAACCAATAGTATTTGCTGCGATAAGTGGAATAATTAGCCTTAACATGGTGACAGTGGCCGATGCCGCTTTAATCGGTCGTTTAGCCGCGACGCCCGGAGGCACCGACTACCAGGCCTATTACGATGATGTTGCAGACCTAACATGGTTAGCCGATGCTAACGCAGCTGCCGGCTCAATTTTCGATGATTTTGGTTCAAACGTTGATGGCAGAATAACCTGGAATAATGCCAATGCCTGGGCCGCTGATTTATCGGTTAATGGTATAGATGGCTGGCGTCTGCCAACGACCTTACAACCTGATGCGAGCTGCCAGGATCAAGGATCATCACAAAGCACGGGCACCGGTTGCACCGGCAGTGAAATGGGCAACTTTTTTTATAATGTCTTAGGAGGTGTCGCTGGTAATTCGATTACAACTACACATAATTCGAATTATGATTTATTTAGTAATGTTCAGGATGAACTGTACTGGTCGAGTACGACTCACACAGCTTTCTCAAATTTTGCCTATTATTTCGATACAGACAATGGCTCGCAATCATCATTTAGTAAGAGTAATGCTGTACTTACATGGGCGGTTCAATCTGGTGATGTGAGTCCCGTGCCTGTCCCCGCAGCAGCCTGGTTAATGTTGTCAGGTCTTGGAATGTTAGGGTTTTTTCGTAAAAAGGTAACGCAAAAGTTTAATGCTATATCAACGTTACGGCTCACACATAAAAAAGACCGTCATATGACGGTCTTTTTTATGTGTGAATAAGATCATGGGGTCGAACCCACGCAACCGATTGATATTACATAAAACACTCATTTCATCCTCCAAATGGAAAGTATAAGACACTGCCGACTCTTTCAAGGCAAGCACATCTTTGCTTTCATCGACTGATTTATGCCGACCACTTATACCAAGTGCGGACTTTACGCTCTCAACATAATCGTTATGACCAACAGCAAGATTTTGTGATCATACAGGATTATGTTGCGAGTCTGTCAACTTGAGTTCATCATCAACCCAGACCCTATGAAGTTGCTGATATTGTTTAAAACTATTAGCGCCCAGTAATTCAGTTAAAGCCTTTGTGTCAATCACGGCATAACGTTGCGGGGGTGACTGAATTTCACAATAACCACACCAGCGCCAATCACCCGGATGTGGAACCACCCCTGCACGTACCATATTTAAAGCAATATACACCATGCATTGCGCCAAATATTTATCGGTATCGACAGCAGTAGCATGGTAACGATCTTCCCAGAATGCGCCTTTTTGACCTTTACGCAGGTTGTATTCCTGTGCAGTGCGTCCAGCAACTAATTGTATGCTTTTGGCAATCTCACACCCTCGCCGCGATCACGAACCAGTAGATGTATATGGTTTGAAGTAACGATGTAATTCAAAACACAAAGACCAAATCGTTTCCTAGCCTCAAACAACCAATAGCGCCAACGCTGCCGGTCTTTGGAAAACTTCAGTAAAAAGTCTTTTTTATGACAGCGGTGAGTAATGTGCCAGACATGACCGGGTAAAAAGTGGCGATTAGCGCGGGGTATTATGCTTTCTCCTTAAAGCAATGGTTTATCCATAAAACAAGGCATTTAAGCCTCTGTACTAGCGTTATATTAAACGATTACGTTTTTTATTCAATAGGTTATGTTGGTGCGAACCGTATCGACTCGCCGCGTATCGACTCGCTTGGCTTTGTTGCAAGGTATTTTGCTTATTTTTTCACCCAGGCTTGTGTGTGGCAACGAAAATAATACTATAAAAGAGTAAAGTGCTTAAACTTGGTAGCTTTTTTATCGAAAGTTAAAACAGTTTTACACGATGAGGACAGTGCTGAGTGGGAGATCAATATATCAGATAAATCACCAGAAAATTGTTCGGCTGATATTATGCATTCACGTAGCGTAGACTGTTTTTCAAACGCTAGTACCGGCATCTGTAATAGTGTGGATAATGCGAGGATTATATCCTTTCTTTTTACCTCATAGACTGACTGTAAGACCCAAATAAGTTCAAGTATAACTAATATAGGTATAAATAATGTTTCTTTGTCTTGTTCAGATGATGCCAGTAAGTTGTTTACTTTGTTGGCTTGAGCTTTGTCATCCTGAATAAGAAAACGAACCAGAATATTGGTATCCAGGGCATTCATAAATTTTCTTTTATAACTTGTCTGGCAATGGCTGCGTTCATCTCTTGAATAGAAACAGGTTTTTGTTTTTTATACCTGTTTAACAGACCAGAAACATCGGCTGATTTCCTGGTGACCGGCTTTAAGGTAAATTCATTGTTATTGTTTTTAATAAATTCAACTTTGTCACCTGCTTGTAAATGCAAGCTGTCTCTGACGCTTTTAGGTATGGTTATCTGACCTTTTGATGTTAGTGTGGATAATGCCATATGTAATTCCTTACTAATTTGTAATTCTTACTAAAGGGTAATGTAGGCATGAAGATATGTCAATTAAAAGCTTTGTCCAATATAAAATCTATCTTCTAGACCCCTATCTTCCTGTCTATCTTTCTACTGTGTCAAATCAGGCGTTTAGAATGCGTGCTCTATAGTAAATTTACCAGCTGCTGAACACGTGATCGAATTTCACTATGATTATATATTTGTAGAATGCTATCTACCTCATGCTGCAGGTTTTTAAACGTACTGTTAATAATAATATGTTTAACCTCAAGTAGTGCATTTGCCTGCACACTGAAATATTCCAGCCCCATGCCAAGTAATAAACGGGTATATTGTGTATCACTGGCCATTTCACCACACATGGAAACCGGGATATCGGCTTGTTTTCCAGCTTGAATTATCATCTGAATTAATTTCAGTACAGCGGGGTGTAGTGGATCATATAAGTAGTTGACTTCGTCGTCTATACGATCCAGTGCCAGGGTGTACTGGATTAAGTCATTGGTGCCGATGGAAAGAAAGTCCAGCTTTTTGGCAAAGGCATCGACGGCGAGAGCCGCTGCCGGGACTTCTATCATGGCGCCAACGGGGATGTTTTTATCGAAAGCAATTTTTTTCTTTTGCAGTCTTTGTTTTGCCTCTTCTATTAATGCCAGTACCTGGTCTAGTTCTTCCAGGTTGGTTAGCATTGGAATCATTAAACGTACTGGTCCATAAGCTGAAGCGCGTAGAATTGCCAGCAGTTGTGGCATAAAATTCTGCGGTTCTTTTAGACATCGTCTGATGGCGCGTAGACCCATGGCGGGATTGTGTGCCATGGGTCCCTGGTCAATAGTGTCCTGTATTTCTTTATCAGCGCCTAAATCCATAGTGCGAATGGTTAATGGTTTGCCATTTAGTGCTTTGACTGCACGCTTATAGGTTTTTAAGTGTGTTGCCTGATCCGGCCATTGATTGAGTTTGATAAACAGCATTTCAGTTCGATATAAACCAACACCGGTATCGTCATATTTTTTTATTACTTTTATATCTGCCGGGCGATCAATGTTTCCGTGTAGTGTGATTTGCTTGTTATCAAGTGTTATTGCAAGTTTTCCCGTTAAGGTTTTTAATAGATTTCGTTTTATGGTTTCACTGCGTTTTATCGCACGGTAAAATTTCAGTGATTTTTTATCGGGGCTGTTGATGGCAGTACCAGTAGAGCCATCGATAATCAGCATTTCACCACGGTGAATTAAATGACGTGCGTGGTGCAAGCCAACGATGGCGGGGATGCCAAGATTTTTGGCAAGAATGGCGGTATGTGACAAAGGTCCGCCAAACTCGGTAATAAAACCAGCAACCTTCTGGTGTTGCATCATGATTGTATCGGCCGGTGTTAAATCATCTGTAACAATAATTTTTCCCTTGTAAGATATATTGTCGTTATTTTCTTCAACACCGGCAAGTGTTGACTGTATGCGTTTAACAACGTGCAGAACATCATCTTTTCGGGTGCGTAAGTAAGGGTCTTTCATTTCGTCAAATACTTGCACCAGACGTTCGCCCTGTTTTTGCAGCGCCCATTCAGCATTGCAGGAATACTCTTTTATATTGTTGATAGTGCCTTCGTCAAAGGCGGGATCCTCCAACATCAACAAATGGGTATCAATAAAAACAAGAATATCATCAGCGGTATCTTTGGCAATTTTGTTTTTGATATCGTGTAATTGCCTGTTGGCCAGTGCCAGTGCTATTTTAAAGCGTTTTAT
>CAZALW010000037.1:0-15971 GCA_964485705.1 uncultured Thiotrichaceae bacterium | reverse complement strand
CCAACGTCTACAAAGGTAAAATTACCCGCGTAGAACCAAGCCTGGAGGCTTGTTTCGTTGATTATGGTGCTGAGCGCCACGGTTTCTTACCGTTCAAAGAAGTTTCGCGCATGTACTTCACCGAAGAAGCGCAAAAAGCATCCGGTCGCCCCGATATTCGTACCGCCATCAAAGAAGGGCAGGAAGTTGTCATTCAGGTGGAAAAAGAAGAGCGTGGAAACAAAGGCGCTGCCTTAACCACGTTTATTAGTCTGGCCGGGCGTTATCTGGTATTGATGCCGAATAATCCGCGTGCCGGTGGTGTCTCCCGCCGTATTGAAGGTGAAGATCGTGCGCTTATTCGCGAAGCATTAAGCCAACTTGAAGTGCCTGATGGTATGGGTTTGATTGTGCGTACTGCGGGTGTTGGCAGAAATGCGGAAGAATTACAGTGGGATCTCGATTATTTATTGCAACTGTGGACAGCATTTGAAAAAGCCGCTGCCGAGCGCCCGTCACCATTCTTGATCTATCAGGAAAGTGATGTCACCACGCGTGCCTTACGCGATTATTTCCGCAGTGATATCGCCGAAGTACTGATTGATTCAAAAGAAGTTTTTGATGCTGCCATGGATTTCGTGCAGCAGGTGATGCCGAACAGTGTCAATAAAATCAAATATTATGATGACACTGTGCCATTGTTTAACCGTTTTCAGGTGGAAAACCAGATTGAATCGGCTTACCGCCGTGAAGTGCAATTGCCTTCCGGTGGAGCCATTGTTATCGATCACACGGAAGCTCTTATTTCCATCGACATTAACTCAGCCCGTGCCACAAAAGGCAGCGATATTGAAGAAACCGCAACCAACACCAATCTGGAAGCGGCAGATGAAATTGCGCGTCAGTTACGGTTACGTGATTTAGGCGGTCTGGTGGTGATCGATTTTATCGACATGTTAAATAATCGCAATCAACGTGCGGTTGAAAATCGTTTGAATGCAGCGGTTCAGGCCGATCGTGCGCGGGTGCAGATCGGACGAATTTCACGTTTTGGTTTGATGGAAATGTCACGCCAACGGCTTAAACCTTCACTAGGTGAATCGACCCAGATTGTTTGTCCACGATGCACCGGGCAGGGTACAATACGCACAGTAGAATCATTATCACTGTCACTTGTCCGCATTATTGAAGAAGAAGCACTAAAAGCGGGTACCGCACGGGTTGATATCCAGGTGCCGGTTGATGTCGCCACCTATATACTCAATGAAAAACGTCAGGCAATTCTGGAAGTTGAAAAACTCAGTGGTGTCCATGTATTGATTGTCGCCAACCCAACATTGGAAACGCCACAATATAAAGTTGAGCGTGTTCGCAGCAGTGAGCATGATGAAAATGACGAAACAGCCAGTTATCAACGAGTGACAAAAGAAACAAAATACACTGTCGATGCCACGCAGGAAAAAACCATTCAACCTGAACAAGCCGCCGTTTCTTCAATATCACCTGGGCGAAAACCTGCTAAAAAAGCCCCTGTGGTTGAAGAGAAAGTCCAGACCGCAGTCAAGGCAAAAGGCTTACTGGACAAAATTGTTTCTATTTTTAGTAGCGACAAAGAAGTCATAAAATCAGATCAGCCAGAGGCAAAAAAAGTAAAACCACAGGCCAGAAAATCCACTACTTCCAGCCGAAATCGAAATCAAAGTCAGCGTAGCGGTCAGAATCGAAATCGTAATGCCAGAGGGCGTAGTCGTAACCGTAAACCAGATGCTAATCGCAGTAGCGGGCAGGGGAATAAAACGGCTGACAGGTCAGATGACAGGCAACAGGCAGCAAAAACATCTGTCAGCAAAAACCAACCGAAGGATGCAAAAGCTACGGTAGACAAAACTATCGATACCGACACAAAAAATCAGGCTGCAGCACAGTCAGGCAGTCAATCGAGTAATAAAACGGGCAGTCAGTCAAATCGAAATCGTCGCCGCCGTGGTGGAAATCGTCCAAAAAATGCGGAAGCATCTAAAGCCGGTGAAGCAGCAGTGGTACATGGAAGTGATGGAACTGATAAAAGTGAAGTGGATAAAAATGATAATAAAACAGCAAATACAAACGTAAGTGCGTCATCAGTACCAGCGAATGAAGCAAAACCTGCATCATCTAAGCCAGCTAAAAAGGTAGAAAAAGTTGCTGAAAAAAATAAAGTTCAAAAGCAAAAGGACTCCACACCGAGCAATGCAGATAAAGCCAGTGTAGAAAAGCCCATGTCTGATACTTCCAGGGTGGACAAGCCAGTGGCTAAAAAAACCCAGACGGAAAAACCAGCCGTTAATAAACCTAAAGTGAAAAAACCGGTAGTAGATAAACAACCAACATCAAATGAAAACAGACCGGCAACATCATCAATTGATGACCAGGGATCCTCTGATTAAGCTCGTGGCTTGCAGGTCGGAGGTGTAAAGTGTGGATTGGCTGTAGAGACGTTGCATGCAACGTCTCTACAGGAACCAGGAATCCCATTCTTTTAGGGAGGGGAGGGTGTCAATATCTGAAAGAAGTGGTTTTAATTACTTTCGCGTATATGCTTTAATAAGCCCGCAGCAGCATCTTCCACCAGGTTTAGCACAATCTCAAAACCGCGCCCCTGGCCATAATAGGGGTCAGGCACTTCAGTCTCGCCGCTATCAGAAAAAGCCAGGAATAAGTGTAAACGGTCTTCATAGCCGGCAGGGCAGATTGATAACAGGTCACCCATATTACTTTCATCCATTGCCACAATATAATCAAACTCCAAAAAATCATCGGCACTAACTCGTCGTGCGCGTTGCCCGCCTAAATTAATATTGCGCTTTATAGCAGCATCTTGTGCACGTCGGTCTGGCGGGTTGCCGACATGGTAGGCGTGAGTGCCAGCGGAATCAATCGAAATTTGATCCGTCAAATTATTTTGCTGAACCTGATGTCGAAACACACCTTCAGCTGTTGGTGACCGGCATATATTGCCCATGCATACGAATAATACTTTTATTTGTCCCATTGTGTCCTCAAAAGAAGTAATGACGAGTAGTGGTGCATCCTTGCACCACTACTCGTAATCAGTACGTGCTCTATGTGTCAAAAAAGTATTATACATTATCCGCTATTCTAGCCCACACACTGTTGGTCTCTTTAATAAAACATAAACCGCACCGCTGCCGCCGTCTTTTGGCTGTGCCGAGTGAAATGCCAGGATATTATCAACCGCTCGTAACCAGCGATTCACCATGGGTTTAAGTACGGGTTTGTCTTTGGAGCGAAAACCTTTGCCGTGAACAATGATCGCGTGCCGACCATTTGCAGCGAAGCATTCACCCAAAAATTCTAATAATTCATTTCTGGCCTGTTTAACGGTCAAACCATGTAAGTCCAGGGCATGTTCAATAGGGTATTTCCCCTGGCGTAATTTTTTTAGTACATTGTGTTGTAGTCCGGCACGCGAAAAACTCAGCACATCCGGGCAGTCTTCCACTATTTCCAGGTCTGAAAACACATCATCAGTAGGTGCCGCTTGCAGATCTAAAGATGGAGTGGCGAAAGAGTGATTTTTTTCAATTGTTTTTATAGGTGTTTTTTTAGGCTTTTTCCCGGTCGTTATTTTATTAACAGGCCGTAGCGGCGTGACCCCGGTCATTTCTGCCAAAAATAATGACGTATCATCATTTTTTGTTGAATCATTGTCCATCAGCATCCCCTCAATAAGGTATAGTACGTCTTTATGTCCATGGATGGACGGCGGTGCGGTTATGTCCATGGTTGGACGGCCATGTTTACATTATGGCGCAAAGAGCCATGGATGGCGGTGCGGTTATGTCCATGGATGGACGGTATTTCGCAAAGAGCCATGGATGGCGGTGCGATCATTTTATCCTGAAAATTTATAGAAGTATTGATTGTGCGTATATTGGTGAGCAATGATGATGGCTACCGGGCACCAGGTATTCTGGTACTGGTTGAGGCGTTGGCTGCTGAGCATGACATTTCGGTTGTTGCACCGGAGCGTAATTGCAGTGGCGCGAGTAACTCGTTGACACTTGAGCGAGGCTTGCGTGCCTATCAGCTTGAAGACAATGTGTATTACGTTGATGGCACACCAACCGATTCAGTGCATTTGGCGCTTACCGGGCTGCTTAAAAAAGAGCCTGATATGGTTGTTTCCGGCATTAATGCAGGTGCCAATATGGGGGATGATGTATTGTATTCCGGCACCGTTGCTGCAGCTATGGAAGGCCGTCATCTGGGTTTGCCTGCCATCGCAGTTTCCATGGATTCATACACGCCGAAGCATTATGAAACGGCCGCAAAAGCGGTGGTGGTGTTACTTCAAGATTTTAAGCAGACTTCGTTTTCTGCTAATATGATTTTAAATATCAATGTTCCTGATATTCCATGGGCTGAAATTAAAGGTTTTAAAACCACTCGACTGGGTAATCGCCATCAATCAGAAGGGGTGATTATTCAACATGACCCACGTGGTGAGCCGATGTATTGGGTGGGCCCACCAGGTGAAGCGCAGGATGCCGGTGAAGGCACAGATTTTTTTGCTGTTAGTCAGCATTATATTTCAATCACACCTTTGCAAATTGATTTAACCCGGTATGATAGCCTGTCTGAAATAGATAGCTGGCTTGCACCACACAACAAAAAACACGGGTAAATAATAATTACGAATTATTCAGCAAACAAGCCGTGGCTGATTAACCATCTATAAGTAAAAGGTGGGTAGTCTGTAGTTGTTTAGGGGGCAAGCCTTGACTCACTATAAACTAAACAACCTAAGTAGTTAGTTTGCAGGTGTTTTAAGAATACACTCCCTAACAGACTACAGACTAAATAGCCTGACAAAAGCAAGCTAGGCAGTGGCTGATTAACCATCTACAGGTAACGATGATTTTGAATGATATTCAAGGCATAGGTATGACTTCGCAGCGCACGCGAGATCGGCTGGTTGATCGTCTGCGTGAAAAAGGCATTAAAAATGAACGAGTGCTGGAAGTTATACGAACCACACCACGTCATATTTTTGTTGATGAAGCAATGGCGCACCGCGCTTATGAAGATACCGCGTTACCCATAGGGCATGGTCAAACCATTTCGCAACCTTATATCGTTGCCCGAATGACGGAGATTTTACTGGAAAACGGTATCCCGGATGTGGTGCTTGAGGTCGGTACAGGTTCTGGTTATCAGTCAGCGATTTTATCACGACTGGTGGCCAAGGTTTACACCGTTGAGCGCATTAGTGCGTTATTACAGAAAGCGCGAGAAGCACACCATAAATTGGGTCTGCTTAATGTGTTTTCCAAACACAGTGATGGCTCATGGGGCTGGCAACCAAATGCACCTTATGATGCCATTATGGTCACTGCTGCACCCGAATCGGTGCCACCCAGCTTGTTAGAGCAACTGTCAGTGGGTGGTCGTATGGTTATTCCCGTGGGTTTAACTCACGGTGTGCAACAGTTAAAAGTATATACACGCACACCCGATGGCATAGAGGAAAGTACCGAGGAGTCAGTGCGTTTTGTGCCCTTACTTGATGGCGCAATAAGGTAAAAAATATTAGATTAAGTGCACCCATAGATTCATAAATTGTGCTAACACAACATTCATTCCGCACGACTCATGAAATCTCATCCTTTATTTTATACAACCAGCTTCTGTGTTGTGAATTGTCGCAATAGCTTGCTATTACGTGCAACTCACGCTTTAAATCTGAGTATTTAGACTACAATTTACTTTATTCAAAATTAATCAAAGGATTCTTAATGATTTTTGCAGGTATATATAACAGAATGATGATGTGGGCGGCACATCCGCATGCGGAGCGTTATTTAGTCGGCGTTAGCATTTTTGAATCGATATTTTTCCCGGTGCCTACTGCATTAATGGTTGCGCCAATGGCAATCGCCAGACCCGACCGTGCTGTGCGCATTGCGCTTATTGCCACAGTTATGTCAGTGCTGGGTGGTGTAATTGGCTATTATCTCGGGTATTTTGCGATTAATGCAATCGAACCCATATTGCATGATGTCGGTTATTGGGATAAATACATGACAGCGCAAGAATGGTTTACAGAGTGGGGTTTTTGGGCAGTCGTCATTGCCGGCTTCTCACCACTACCCTTTAAAATCTTTACCCTGACAGCCGGCGCATTATCCATGGCGATATTGCCTTTTATTCTCGCTGCCATTATTGGTCGAGCGGCACATTTTTTTATGGTGGCACTATTAATGGCATGGGCAGGGCCAAAGTTGGAACCGGTGGTAAAAAAATACATTGAATGGCTGGGCTGGTTAACAGTTTTGTTGATAGCCGCAGCGATATATATTTACAGGTAGGTGCACAATTAGAAGCAATGAGTGATCGACGATGTTGTTTTTCATTGAAAATGATACTGCTGTCAGCAACTCTGGCTGTGTTGCTGACAGCATGTTCAAATAGTGGCAAAAAATGGAATCCTGATGACTATACCGTTAAATCAGGCGATACTATTTATGCTATTGCCTGGCGTTATGAACTTGATGTTGATGAGTTTTCAGCCTGGAATAAACTTGGTGCGTCCAGCATTATACAACCTGGACAACGATTGCATACGCGTAAGCCAGCTGATTTTGTAAGCAGCAGGCATGCAGTACAAGCGCGTGGAGTCACTTATACACCACAAGCAATACCTAAACCTCTTCATCCGGGTAAAGCTTCAGAAAGGCTGATATCCAACCGAACCGCGACGGTGAGTAGTAGGGCAGTGCAGGAGCAACATAGCGGTGTACCACAATGGGTAAAAGCCCGCAAGGGCGATACCTTGTACGGCATATCTAAACGCTCTGGTGTCAATGTTGAGCGTCTGGCAAAATTAAATCAACTCAAAAAGCCCTATACTATTCAGCCGGGGCAGACTATTTTTCTGAAGCCACTAAATACCTCGGCCAGGGTTATTACAACGTCAACAGATAAAACCAAAGTCACCAATTCAGGAAAAACGCAGCCACCAACTAAACAAAAGGCTCAATGGCCGGGTGTGATACGCTGGCAGCGACCGGCAAAAGGTAAAGTGATAAAAAAATTCAACCGCCAACGTAATGATGCAAAAGGTATTGCTATTGCAGGCAAACTGGGTGAACCCATCGTTGCAGCTGCTGGAGGTAAAGTGGTTTATAGCGGTGATGGATTAATTAGTTATGGCAATCTTATTATTATCAAACATAATAAAACCTTTTTAAGTGCTTATGCCTATAACCGGAAATTACTGGTGAAAGAAGGTGATACGGTAAAATCCGGTCAAAAAATTGCAGAGATGGGACGCAAGGATAAGTTAAGCTCACGAGTGCATTTTGAAATAAGGAAAAATGGCAAGCCGGTTGATCCTCTCAAGTACCTGCCATGGTAGAGACAAGGCATGCCTTGTCTCTACTGGTTTTTCGTGATGCGCACAGATTTAATCCCTGAATACTTAACTTTCTGTCGTTTGCTGCCGATAAACATTTCATAAGAGGTAGGTTCACAGGAATTTTGACACTTGTGGTCAAAAAAATAAAAACCACAATATCATGTGGTTTAGGTTACAAACATAAATTAAATTCTAGTTTTTTTCAATAAATGCTTGCTTGTTAAATAGAAATGATGATATAAGATTTTCTAACGTAAGGGCTAACGTTAGAAGAACTATGTAAGTGTATGGAATTTAAGAAAGTAGCGCTTGTTCCAACTTGCAATTATCTAATAGACTAAGCGCGTAAAAAAAATAACTATAAACACGTTTTGGGGTGGGGTACAATCATGATAGAAACAATTACTGATCCTGGAAAGGGACAGACTGAAAAGGAGCTGGGGGCTAGTGTCTTAATGATGCAGGTTAATGACAACATTGAAAGTGATAGCACTGAGTTAGACACTAATACTCATGTGTCAAATAATGGATTAAAAAAACCCAGGGTTGCCAGTAAAATTAAGGCTAAAGCTAAGGTTGATGTTGATCCCGACGCGAAGGTTAATCGTAAAGAGCTTGATGCGACTCGTTTATATCTGCGTGAAATAGAAGGTTCACCTTTGTTAACTGCCGAGGAAGAAGTTTTTTATTCACGTAAAGCGTTGAAAGGCGACATGGATTCTCGCAAGAAAATGATTGAGTGCAATCTTCGTCTGGTGGTGAAAATTGCACGTCGTTATATGAATCGTGGCCTGGCACTGCTTGATCTTATCGAAGAAGGTAATTTAGGTTTGATCCGTGCGGTTGAAAAATTTGACCCTGAAAAAGGTTTTCGTTTTTCTACTTATGCCACCTGGTGGATCCGTCAAACCATCGAACGTGCGTTAATGAACCAAACCCGCACTATCCGCTTACCCATCCATGTTATCAAAGAATTAAATGTGTACCTACGTGCAGCTCGCGAGTTAGAGCAAACCATGGATACCGAACCTACTGCAGAAGATATTGCAAAAATGCTGAATAAACCGGTCGCCAATGTTGAGAAAATGTTGGGTTTACGTGATCGTGTCACTTCTGTTGATGTGCCGATTGGCAAAGAGAATGATCGTCCATTACTGGAAATTGTAGCTGATGAACGTATTCCTGCACCACCAGAAATGTTGCAAAACGAAGATGTTATGGCAAATTTAGGGGTCTGGTTAGATCAGCTTGATCAGAAACAACGTGAAGTTCTGGTGCGTCGTTTTGGTTTGAACAACCACGAACGCACGACACTGGAAGAGGTCGGCAAAGAACTGGGTGTGACTCGTGAGCGAGTCCGTCAAATACAAATGGATGCATTAAAACAATTACGCAAAATTTTGGAAAACCAGGGTTTTAGTGAGGAATTGTTATTTCAGGATTGACACTTATGGTTAATGATTAATGGTGTGTGTAGTGGCGAACACAAGATTCGCCCCTACAATCATTAACAATTACAAAATAAGTCCTGCAACAACATGACGACCTTCACTCATTAAAATATTGTAAGTTCGGCAAGCTGCTCGAGTATCCATAAAATCAATGCCAATACCCTGTTTGATAATACCGGAATAAACCTCAACAGCAGGGAAAATTAACTTATCACCCGTGCCAATAATAATCAGTTCGGGCTTGAAAGTTAACAATTGATTAATCTGTTCTTCCTGTAACAATTCAATAGTGAGCGCAGCCCAGTTACTGTTGAGATTATCTCGGGTGATAATCAGACTTTGTTTGAATAATTTCCCGTTGATGGAAACACCGTTTTCATCATAAGCGGTAATAACGTAACCTTCATCCTGACTGTCCTGTGCAAATTTCATAATGATATATTGTAAAAATAGCTAACAACTAACTGTACTGTCTTGCATACAATTAAGGTATCACAGTCAGTCGTTACAAAATAGTAAGTAACATAATTGCACCGCCATCCATGGCTCCTTGCGCCATAATAAATATAAACACGACCGTCCATCCATGCACATATATTACACGTTCTTTGGTGGATGCAGTAGAATATGTGCCTTCGAAAATTTTGCTTAGGAGTAAGTTTTGGACGCAGTTAAAGTGGGTTTGTTGGGTCTGGGTACAGTGGGTGGCGGTACTGCCACAGTATTAACCAGAAACGCTGAAGAAATTCAGGCGCGGCTTGGTCGCACTATTCAAATTAGCCATGCCGCTGGTTTGGACATTGCATCACAAACCTTGCTGGATCCAGCTACCACCAAATTAACCGAAGATGCATTTGAGGTGGTTAACGACCCTGATGTTGACATTGTGGTTGAACTTATCGGTGGTTATACGCTGGCAAAAGACCTGGTTTTGAAAGCCATAGAAAACGGCAAACATGTGGTGACGGCAAACAAGGCACTGATTGCGATTCATGGTCCAGAAATCATGAAAGCCGCAGCAGAGCAAGGTGTCAGCGTCAGTTACGAAGCCGCAGTTGCTGGTGGTATCCCAATCATCAAAGCCATGCGCGAAGGACTGGCAGCGAACAAAATTCAATGGATAGCAGGCATTATTAATGGTACTGGCAATTTTATCCTGACTGAAATGCGCGACAAAGGACGAGACTTTGCTGACGTACTTAAAGAAGCGCAGGAATTAGGTTATGCAGAAGCTGACCCCACCTTTGATGTTGAAGGTATTGATGCCGCGCACAAACTAACCATTCTTGCCTCGCTGGCGTTTGGCATTGAACTGCAGTTTGAGAAAACCTACACCGAAGGCATTAGTAAAATAACCACCGAAGATATGACTTATGCCGAAGAGCTGGGTTATCGCATCAAACATTTAGGCATTACCCGTAAAACTGACAAAGGTATCGAATTACGCGTGCATCCCACATTGATTCCAGAAAAACGTTTAATTGCCAATGTTGATGGTGTAATGAATGCGGTATTGGTTTACGGTGATGCTGTTGGTCCTACACTGTATTACGGTGCAGGTGCTGGTGCAGAACCAACGGCATCTGCGGTGGTTGCTGATATTATCGATACGGTAAGAACTATCGATGCACCGCTGCATCATAAAGTGCCTTTACTTGGTTTTCAAAATGATGCCATGCGTGATACCCCGATATTGGGCATTGATGACGTTGAAACAGCCTATTATCTGCGCATGTGCGCGATAGATAAACCCGGTGTGTTGGCTGAAGTATCTGACCTGTTTGCCAAAAACGGTATTAGTATTGAAGCGGTTTTACAAAAAGAACCCGCCAGTGGTGATAACAGCGTGCATTTGATTATGCTAACGCAGAAATGTGTTGAGTCAAATGTAAACCAGGCTATAAAGGCAGTTGAAGTTTTATCGTCAGTGTTAGGCGAGGTTGTGCGGATTCGTATGGAGCATCTTGATTAATGTAAGAATGCGCGGGCAAAAAAATGCCACCTTACATAGGGTGGCATTTTCCCCCACATGGAAACTAACTTTTATAAAAACGAAAGAATCTCTTTTTCTCGTTCCCATGCTTTGCGTGGGAACGCATACCGCTGCTGATATTTCACACAAACCTTTAATAAAGTATTCTTGCTCAGTATATAAAAACCAGGGTATCTTGATTTTTAATTTATCCGTATGCATTCCCACGCAGAGCATGGGAACGAGAATATCATTATTTTAGATTTATCCGCATGTATTCCCACGTAAAACCACCTTATCTTATAAAAACGAAAGAATCTCTTTTTCAATCTGGTCTTTTTCAATAATCGTTTTCTGTGTTATTTCTTTATCAAATAATTCTTTAATCATGATAGGAATTTCAATGCCAGCTTCTTTGGCAATAGAATTTAATGCCTCCAGATCATGCGTATCAATCTCTCCGGTTAATGCATTCGCTATTACTGGTGAAAACTTGGTCCATTCTGCTGTTGAATAAATAATGGTTTTTAGTTGCTTGTCGCGGCTGGTGTCGCGGCATGTTTCGTAGGTTTTAAAACAGGTTGCAGTATGTGGATCCATTAAATAACCTTTGGTAAAAGCATCTTTGATGTATTTTTTACCTTCATTATCTTCACAGAAATCGGCTGCAAACAGTAACTGAATTTGTCTTAGTTCGGTTGTTGTTAACTGGTAATGTTTATTTTCATCTAATTGAAACATTAATTCTTTGCAACGCTGCGAACCAAATAAATCAAACAGGATACGTTCGATATTCGATGACTTTAAAATATCCATTGCTGGTGAGGTTGTGGCAACAACTTCTGAATTTCTTAAATCATAAACACCTGTGTTGATGAGTTGCGTCAGGATATTATTTTTATTCGAAGCAATAAGAATTTTTTCTACCGGCAGTCCCATCTTCTTCGCGTAATAAGCACCCAGGGCATTGCCAAAATTCCCACTTGGTACATTCAGGTAAACTTTTTCACCCATTTTAATAGCATTTTGACGTACCAGTTCAAGGTAGGAATGAATGTGATAAATTGTTTGAAAAATAATGCGGCCAAAGTTAACTGAATTGGCAGCGGATAAGTGAATGTTTTTTTGTTTTAAGGTAGCGTTAAACTCTTTTGATGCGAGTAAATGTTTGAGAGCATTCTGGGTGTCATCAAAATTACCCTTAACGCCGATGACTTTCAGGTTAGCAGCATCTTCCGTTACCATCTGCAAGCGTTGAACATCGGAGGTGCCACCATCAGGGTACATGCAGGCAACCTGCACATTTTTTTTGTTTTTAAAGGTTTCCAGTGCAGCGGGACCAGTGTCGCCAGATGTGGCGGTCAGTATTAAATACTGTTCATTCCGATTTTGTGCGATGGATGACAGGACAACACCAAAGGGCTGTAATGCCATGTCTTTAAAAGCTCGTGTCGGACCATGCCATAATTCACTGACATAAAGATCATCAAATACCTTGACCACCGGAACGGGGTTGTCGGGATCATCAAAGGCTTCATATAAAGAGAGCGCTTTATTTATGATGTCTGTCTCAACATCAATCTCAAATGCGCTTAATACGGCACGCGCTAAAGCCTGATAGCTTGAATTAAGGTGCTGATTGAGAAAGCTTTGACCCAGTTCAGGTAAAAATTCAGGTGAATAAATGCCGCCAAAAGACGAGATCGGTGCCAGAATCGCTTCAGAAAAACTAACATTTTCAGCGTGCTGACCATCATTGCCGCGGGTTTCAATAAAGTGCATGTTAAATCCAGAATATGTTACAAATAAATATTGGCGAATTATAACGTAGTATGTGTTTGATTTTTTTAAATACTTGCCCTAATTCCTACATAGAACACGAATCCTTACAAGATCTCTCCCTATGGTAGAGATGGCAATAAGCTAAAATATGCTTGTCATCCTCTCCATCCTTTGGTTCGTTACAAGATTGTGCTCCTGCATTTTCTATATACCGTCCATCCATGGACATAACGTCACATCCTTGTGGCAGTACTCGTGCAAAGGTCTCATCTTACATATTATTTCGTGTTTCTATGTAGGGGACAGGGACTTGTATAAACCTTGATAATGTCGACAAAATCCTGTCTTTCGATGACTTCTGCGCCCAGTGATTCCAGGTGTTTGGAGTACACTTGTACATCAACCAGAAAGGGTTTTATTGTTGTGCATAGATGAAGTAGGGCTACTTTTGATGCATCATTCATTTTGCTGAACATGGATTCGCCAAAAAAAATATCGCCCAGTAATAGCCCGTACATGCCACCAACAAGTTTGTTGTTAAACCAGCATTCAATTGAGTGTGCGACACCTGTTTCATGTAACTGGCAGTAGACCTCTAACATTGTTTGCGTAATCCAGGTGCCGTGCTGTTCGCCTTCACGTCCTTTATCTGTTTTGACATTGGCTCTTGGTGCCGCACATGCCAGCATGACTTCTTTAAATGCAGTGTTGGTTTTGATTTCAAATGGGTTATTGTTAAGAGTGCGTTTAAAACGTCGGGAAACATGAAATTTTTCTGGATATAACACGCAACGTGGATTGGGTGACCACCATAAAACAGGCTGACCGGCAGAATACCAGGGGAATATTCCTTTTTTATAAGCCTCGATAACAAGTTCAGGCGTTAGACGTTCACTGGCTGCAAGCAAGCCATCAGGCTCTTCAAAGGCAGTATTAACATTCGGGAATTGGAAGTTAGTGTCTTCTAACCAGAGGATTTGTGACATTGGTTTTCAGGTTTGATTTTTAAAGGGTGAAGATTCGAGTAATAATTTACCATGCTCATCCAAAGCAGCCGATTCCTGTTGTAGAAAATTATTGATAGCCATTTTAAATTCAGTATTGGCTATCCAGTGTGCAGACCGGGTTTTTGTTGGCAGGAACCCACGCCATATTTTATGTTCACCCTGAGCGCCGGGTTCAAATACCTGCAGTTGCTTATTTATGCAATAGTCTATCCCGGTGTAATAACACACTTCAAAATGCAGGTTTTTATAATGTTCACTACAGCCCCAATGCCTGCCATAAAGTTTGTCTTTACCTTCAAAAAAAATAGCCGCTGCAACAGTTTTATTTTGGTGGAGGGCAAATACGGCAAGAAGTTTGTGTGCAACAGCTTTAAAAAAATCCAGTGTTAATGTCGCTGCGCCCGATTTTTTTATAAAGGTAACGCGATAGTAAGCATATAGCAAATCCCACTGTTCATCATTTAATGCTTTGCCATTAATTATCTGTATTTTGATGTTTTCTTCAGTAACTTTTCTACGTTCACGGTTGATGTTTTTACGTCGCTTTGAATTGAGTTTTGATAGAAAGTCATTGAAGGTTTTATAGTTATTGTTTTGCCAGTGAAATTGATAATCAAAGCGTAACATTAAACCATTTTCTGCCAGTATTTTAATGTCATCTTTTTCACAAAATAAAAAATGTGCAGAGGATAAATTGTTTTTCTCGGCGTGGGCGATTAAAGCATTAATCAGGCCTTTTTTAATTGTTTCGTTATTAATGCTGGCACCGCTGGCATCTTTATGATTTTGTTTTGCCAGTAAACGTGGCCCTTGTGCAGGTGTAAAGGGGATTGAGGTGACAAGTTTCGGGTAGTAGTTGAGTCCACTTTTCTGATAGGCATCGGCCCATGCCCAGTCAAAAACAAATTCTCCGTAAGAATTATTTTTTAGATAAGCCGGGCAGGCACCGATGAGTGTTTTGTCGTCATACAGCAAGCAATGTTGTGGTCGCCAGCCCCATTGCTCCAGGCAATCATGTTGCTCTAAAGCGTTCAGGAAGTCGTGTTGAATAAAGGGATTTGATTCGCCGGCAAGTTTGTTCCAGTGTTCGGCTGGCACACTGGCAATTTTGTCGGTGAAAACAACTTTCATATAATGCTTGTATTGAGTTATAAGTTGTAGGTTTTAAGTAGTAAGTTAAAAAACATAAAACTTACAACGATTCGTTTTAACAGTTTTCTCGTTACCACGCGGTGCGTGGTAACGAGATAAAAATGGCAGATTTTAGGGGTGAGCTGAGCAGTTACCTTAAAGGTTGCCTAAATCCTTACATATAATGCCATCCAGATAACGCTCTGCATCTAATGCAGCCATGCAGCCGGTTCCTGCTGAGGTAACCGCCTGGCGATAAACATGATCCATAACATCACCTGCGGCAAACACACCTTCGATACTACACGCCGTTGCGTTACCCGATGCACCGCCTTTAACGCACAAATAACCATTATGAATCTCTAGTTGTTCTGCAAAAATACCGGCATTGGGTTTGTGTCCGATAGCAATAAAAACACCCTGTAAGTCGATGTCTTTTGTGCTGTCATTTTTTACATTTTTTATGCGCATGCCGGTGACGCCGCTATCATCGCCCAATACTTCATCGAGTACACTGTCTAATTCAAGGGTTATGTTACCGTTCTTTGCTTTTTCAAATAATTTATCTGATAGAATTTTTTCTGAGCGAAAGCTGTCACGGCGATGAACAATAACCACTTCAGCAGCGATATTGGAAAGATATAATGCTTCTTCCACAGCAGTATTGCCACCGCCAATGACCGCCACTTTCTGCCCTTTGTAAAAGAAACCGTCGCAGGTAGCACAGGCGGAAACACCTTTGCCCTTAAAGGTTTCTTCGGATTCCAGCCCTAGATACATGGCACTGGCACCAGTTGCAATAATCAGTGCGTCACAGGTGTAAGAATGAGAATCACCATAAAGTGTAAACGGGCGCTCATGTAAATTCACTTCATTGATGTGGTCAAAAATAATTTCAGTGCCGAAACGTTCTGCATGTGCCTGCATGCGTTGCATCAACTCGGGTCCCTGTACGCCTTCGTTATCTCCCGGCCAGTTGTCAACATCAGTGGTTGTGGTTAATTGCCCACCCATTTCCATACCGGTAATAAGAACCGGGTTAAGGTTGGCGCGTGCAGCGTAAACCGCAGCAGTGTAACCTGCAGGGCCGGAACCCAATATTAATAGACGTGCGTGGCGCGATTCACTCATGTTATTCTCCAGCTGTAGTAGTTATATGTTGCAATAGTTATATTCTTAGGGGCGCATATTAGCAAATCTCAATGACAATGCCATCCTTTGGTTTGTTA
>CAZALW010000036.1:0-15975 GCA_964485705.1 uncultured Thiotrichaceae bacterium | reverse complement strand
ATTAATTATGGCAGTTGGACTTAGTGAACCAGAAAAAATATTGCCTGTCGCAGGAATAAAACTTGCGTCTGTTTCTGCGGGTATTAAAAAAAATGGCGATAATGACCTTGTTGTTTTTGTTATGGATGAAACTGCCGTCTGTGCGGCAACTTTTACCCAAAACGCATTTTGTGCTGCGCCTGTTACAGTGGCAAAAAAGCATTTGTCGCTGTTTTCTGCCGAACACCCAGTCAGAGCCTTACTGATTAATTCTGGAAATGCCAATGCCGGTACTGGCGAAATTGGCAAACAAAACGCTGTGCAAAGCTGCGCCTGGTTAGCAGAAAAACTGCAATGTTCAACTGAGCAAATCCTGCCTTTTTCCACAGGCGTTATTGGTCAACAACTACCTATGCTGGCGCTGCAACCGGGTATTGATAAGGTTGTAAATGATCTGCACGAAGATAACTGGTTGGCAGCGGCAAAGGGAATAAAAACAACCGACACTGTAGCCAAAGCAGTGTCAAAAACCATCAACATCGATGGTCAGTTTGTCACCATAAGTGGCATTGCCAAAGGCTCAGGCATGATCTGTCCAAACATGGCGACGATGTTATCTTTTGTTGCAACAGACGCAAACATAGAGGCTGATTTTTTACAGCAGTGTTTGTCTGGCGCTGTGGAAAATAGTTTTAATTCAATCACCGTTGATGGTGACACCTCAACCAATGATGCCTGCGTATTAATAGCCACTGCCAAAGCAAATAATACACAGCTAAACAGGGTATCAGCTGAAGCCAAAATATTTATTGATGCATTAAATGATGTTTGTCTGTATCTGGCACAGGCTATCGTGCGTGATGCTGAGGGAGCAACTAAATTTGTTACTGTTAGTGTTTCCCAGGCAAAAACAGTCGCTGAAGCTAAAAATGTTGCCTATACTATCGCACACTCCCCGCTGGTAAAAACCGCGTTTTTTGCCAGTGATCCAAACTGGGGAAGAATATTGGCAGCGGTTGGTCGTGCTGGCATAAAACAACTGGACATAAGCGGTGTCAACCTGTTTCTTGATGAGGTTTGTATCGTTCGTGGTGGTGGTGGTGTTGATGCTGACTACACAGAAGAAAAAGGTCAGGCAGTGATGAATAAAGAAGAGATAACCATTGCTGTTGAATTAAATCGGGGTCTTGAGACAGCGACTATTTGGACATCTGATTTGTCTTATGATTATGTTCGTATTAATGCTGAGTATCGTACCTGACTGCCTGAAAAAATCACAACATGGATATACAGGATGAACAGGATAACTAAAACAAAAAAATCCTGTTTATCCTGTGCATCCATGTAAATGCTTAGCAATTTAGTAAGATATATGCCTAATACCGTTCACATTGCTGTTGCAGTCATCGTAAACCAAAATAATGAAGTCTGTATCAGCTTGCGCCATAAAAACGCTCATCAAGGTGGTCTGTGGGAATTTCCGGGTGGAAAAGTAGAGCAGGATGAAACCATAAAGCAAGCGTTAAATCGTGAAATCAAGGAAGAGCTTAATATTGATATCAAACAATCACGCCCATTAATAACAATCAATCATAACTATCCTGACAAAGTGGTGTGTTTGCATGTGCATAAAGTAACATTGTACCAGGGAGAGGCAGCCGGTCTTGAAGGGCAGCGGGTAAAGTGGTTACCATTTTCCCATTTATCTGCTGATGATTTTCCCGTAGCCAATCTGCCCATTATTAAAGCGATTCAGTTACCGGATAAATATTTAATCACAGGAAAATTTACTGATAGTGAAAATTTTATTTACAAATTAAAAAATGCGCTTAACAGTGGCATAAAATTGATACAGTTGCGCCTGAAGGAAAACAGTATGAAAGATGCCGGTCAGGCGCAGTTTTTGCTAGAGCAGACTGCAGCATTATGCAAACAGGCTGAGGCAAATTTAATGCTGAACCTGTCAGCCGACTATCTCAATTGTGTTGATTTATCACAAATAGAGTTTGCTGGTTTTCATGCTGACAGCAAGACATTAAATACCCTGATACAGCGACCGATGGGTTTATTGTTTTCCGCATCCTGTCATAACACAGAAGATTTATTACTTGCAGTTAAGTTAAAGGCGGATTTTGTTGTATTATCACCGGTGCAGAAAACAGCCAGTCATCCTGATATGCAAGCAATGGGCTGGCAGCCGTTTTCTAATCTAATTGAAAATATACCTGTTCCGGTATATGCATTGGGTGGGGTATCTGAAAATGATCTGGAAACTGCATGGCAGCATGGCGCGCAGGGAGTAGCGGCTATTAGTGCGTTATGGGAATGAGAGATACCCTTAAAAGAAAAATTATTAGTTCGCGAATAACGCAAAAGACGCAAAAAAGAAAAAAACAAATTTTTTATAACAACTGGTAGAAAGATTGGTGACGTTATCGTTAACTCAGTTCATGTTTAAAAAACTTAAAATGTTTTTATTTGCGTCTTTTGCGTTATTCGCGGACTAATGTTTTTCGTTTGTACTTTAAATCGCGCACATTTTTAATTTAAAGCTCACGTCTTCCTTGCATTGCTCAGGTCGTAATGCAGGGTCATTATTTTTCATAAAACGAATAGAGAAGCGATGTTTGCCAGCGCTGATTTCCGGGTAGTACAGACTTTCTGTGGGTATAGAAATTCGCAGTAATAATATTGCCTGATTGGTATCCAGTGATTTTTGAAAAAAACCATGCTGAGCGATTTCATTTGTATCTTCCGTACTCTGCCTTAATATATCCAGTATTAATTGAACGGACCTTTCTAAATGAGTAAATGGTTGAAACCATTGCTCTATATTTTTTTGCCGCTTGTCTTTCGGTTGTATCAACCAGTGCTTGAGTGCAGGTAAGTCAAAGTCGCAGATGCTGCCGGGAACAGAGCTTTTTTGTGCAATGGTAGCGAGCAGTTCGATATTTTTTGTTGCCTGTCCCGGTTGCCCTTTTTGCGCCTGCAATTCGCCAATACGCTGACGTATGTTTTTCAATACAGAAGCCAGCTGCGACTGGTCGATTTGTGGGCGCTTGGATAATCGGTGTAGTCGGGCATGTTGACGATCAAGCTCTTTGAGAACTTCTGATTTGATGTCGCTGCGTGTGGTATAGGCCAGTATTTCAAGTATTGCGTTAATGGCTACACGATTATTCCAGTCTGCCCCATGCTTCAGGTGGAAGTTATACTCCTGAAAGAGTTTTTCGAGACGAAGAAAAGCGCGTATTTTTTCATTTAAAGGTTGTTCGTAAACGTGATAATCGGTCACTGTGGTGTTTCTTACTTCGTGTTTAAATAGTAGGTTTTACCGACTATACACTGTTTTTTTATTATAGTGTGGCAGCAATTTTATATGTAGTCTATTCAACTAATTAGTCAGGATAATTGTTGGTATTTATTATCTAATTGTTTAACCTGGAACGCCAGGTGTTCGATATTATCGTTATTTTCGATAATATCGTCAGCGCAACTGACACGTTTGTCATCCTTTACCTGGCTGCTAATGATAGCGTTAATTTGACTTGAAGTCCTGTTGTCACGCTGTTTAATACGCTCGATTCTTGTCTTCTCTTTTGACATCACCACAAGTATGCGGTCAATAAGGTCAGTAAAACCCGTTTCCAACAATAAGGGGATGACTATAATAAGGTATCCAAACTGAGTGTTAAATGAGCTGAAATGTTGTATCTGCTGGTTTACCTCATTTCGTATGGCAGGATGTAAAAGGTTTTCCAGTTGTTGCTTTTGTTGTTTGTTGCTGAAAACGATCTGAGCCAGCTTTTTTCTGTCGATAGTGCCTTTAGCATCAAGCACCTTGACACTAAAAATTTCTACAATTTTTTTTTGTACTTCCGAATTAGATTCAAGAAGATCACGGGAAATAATATCGGTATCAATAATAGGAATGCCAAGTTTTTGAAATTGGTCAGAAACAGCGGTTTTACCACTGCCGATACCACCAGTAAGCCCAATTTTTAGCATAGGTTTTTAATTAAGAATTATGAATCGACAGTTTGTCATCTCGACCAGAGGGAGAAATCTTATACCACGTCAGAACAAGATCTCTCCCTCTGGTCGAGATGACAGTTGCTCTTCCTGGTGCTACCAATTCGTACACGTAATTCATCATTAGTAATTAATAAACGAGAGATAAGTCTGATTAATGCTCTCGCCCCATAACAGAGCAATCCATCCTGCCGCAGCCAGATAGGGGCCAAAAGGAATCGGTTGTTGCTGTTTGGTTTTACCTAACAACAACATGCTAATGCCTGCAATTGCACCAACAATAGACGAGATCAGGATGATTTGTGGCAGATAACTAAAGCCAACCCAGGCTCCCAGTGCAGCCAGTAGCTTAAAGTCACCAAATCCCATGCCTTCTTTTTTGGTTAATATTTTAAACAAATGGTAAACCGACCAGAGAATTAAATAGCCGGCTATAGCGCCGATAATACTGGATTTTAAATCGGTAAATAATCCGAAAAAACTGAAAAAGATGCCTGCCCACAATAAAGGCAGGGTCATGTTATCCGGTAGTAACTGTTTCTTAAGATCAATTAAAGTGAGCGCAATTAACACCCAGGTAAAACCCAGGGCAGCCAGTGTTTGTATGGTCACACCAAATTGATAAGCCACGATAACAGAGGCAATACCCGTGACTAGTTCAACAGCCGGGTATTGCATTGATATTTTTGAGCCGCAGGATGAGCATTTTGCCCTGAGTAATAGATAGCTAATAACCGGGATGTTTTCCCAGAAACGTATCTTGTGACCACAGTTTGGGCATGCCGATGCAGGGCTTGCCAGATTAGTGGATAACAGGGCTGGCTCTATTTCAGGTGGCTCTAGTTGCAGAAATTCGTGGCATTCAAGTTTCCAGTCGCGTTCCATCATTAGCGGCAGGCGGTAGGCAACAACGTTTAAAAAGCTGCCCACGCATAAGCCGAACAATAAAACAGTGGAATAAAATAACCACGGTGAGTATTGGAAAGCGAGACTAATACTTGCAGAAATATGTGTGATACTTTCAAACATGTGATGATAACTTTTATACGAATGTTGGGAACACGAATACCAGGTACACGAGAACAGTTTTAAACCACTTCGCCCATTTTGAATATAGGCAGGTACATGGCAATAACCAGACCACCGATCACCACTGCCAGGAATGACATGATCAGAGGTTCCAGCATAGCAGTCAGGTTGTCTACTGCATCATCTACCGCCTCTTCATAATACTCGGCAACTTTGTTTAGCATTTCATCCAGTGCGCCGGACTCTTCACCAATGCCAACCATTTGAATCAGCATATTGGGAAACAGGTTTTTGTTTTGTGCCAGGCTGACCTGTAATGTTGTGCCGGAAGAAATATCGTCTCTGACCTGTAAAATTGCTTTTTGATAGACGCTATTACCTGCCGCACCTGCAACGGACTCCATGGCTTCTACTAATGGAACACCAGCGGCAAACATGGTGGCAAGGGTTCTGGAAAATCGGGCGATGGCAGCATTGGTGGTTAACAGGCCAACAGCAGGCAGTTTAAGTGCCAATTTGTCAAGAAACTCCCTGAAGGCTTTTGATCTTATTTTTGCCTGTTTAAAACCAAATATAGTGCCAGCTATAACAGCAATAAATGTCCAGACATTATTGACCAGTGTGTCGGATAAATTCACTACAAATAAGGTAAAAGCGGGTAATTCAGCGCCAAAACCTTCAAACATTTCAGCAAAGGTAGGCACCACAAAAATCAATAGAATCGCTGATACCACAACAGCGACAACCAGTACAGAAATCGGGTAAGTCATCGCCTTTTTAATTTTGTTTTTTAATGCTTCTGATTTTTCTTTATAAGTGGCTACTTTTTCAAGCAGGGTTTCCAGGGCACCGGATTGTTCACCGGCATCGACCAGACTAACAAATAAATCATCAAAATAAGCAGGGTGTTGCGCCAGTGCACTCGCTAATGTGCCGCCAGCTTCAACGTCAAGTTTCACCTGAAAAATTAACTTCGCCATGCTCGGGTTAGAGTGCCCCTGGCCGACAATATCAAAAGCCTGTACCATCGGCACACCGGCCTTCATCATGGTGGCAAGTTGGCGACTGAAAATCGCGATGTCTTTTGTCGTTATCGCCTGTGTTCTGGGCGCAAATAAGCCACCACCTACTTTCCTGATTTTACCTTTTTTAGGGACTAAACCCTGTTTGCGCAATTCTGCTTTTACCACGTCAGCACTGACCGCCGTCATTTCACCTTTGACAGTCTGGCCTTTTTTGTTGGTGCATATCCAGGAGTAGGTGTTATTTTTTACTTTTGTCTTTGCTTTTGCCTTAGCCATTCTATATGTCCTGATTGTTTTTCTTTATTAGTCTTTCGTCACACGATTAATTTCTTCAAGACTGGTTAGTCCTGCCACCACTTTTTTAATAGCCGACTGTCTTAAATTATCAACACCGTCTTTTCTGGCCTGGTCGGCAACGTCAATCGAAGTACCGTTATTCATGATAATGCGACCAATTTCATCAGAAATAGGCATAACCTGATAGATGCCGACACGTCCTTTATAACCGTCACTGCACATATCACAGCCGACAGCTTTAAATAAATCCGGTTTTGCGCTTATCTGCTCAGTAGTGAAACCTTCTTCCAGCAATGCGGGACGTGGGATATCAACTTTTTCCTTACAGTGTTTACATAATCGACGGGCTAATCGCTGGGCAATAATTAACGACACAGCAGAGGCGATGTTAAAAGGCGGTACACCCATGTTGACCAACCGGGCAAGGGTTAGTGGTGCATCATTGGTATGCAGAGTAGACATTACCATATGCCCGGTTTGCGCTGCTTTAATAGCAATCTCAGCTGTTTGCAGGTCACGAATCTCACCGACCATGATGATGTCCGGATCCTGACGTAAAAAAGCGCGTAACGCAGCTTCAAAGGTTAATCCGACCTTTTCATTGACATTGACCTGGTTAATGCCTTCGAGGTTAATCTCCACCGGATCTTCGGCCGTTGAGATATTGGTGTCAACCGTATTTAAAATATTCAGCCCGGTATATAAAGATACGGTTTTACCACTACCGGTAGGGCCGGTTACCAGAATCATACCGTATGGATTAGCCAGCGCACTGAGATATAACTCTTTCTGTTCAGGCTCATAACCCAGTGCATCAATACCCAGTGAGGCGCTTGAAGGATCAAGAATACGCAATACAATTTTTTCACCAAACAATGTCGGACAGGTATTAACACGAAAATCAATGGCTTTGGTTCTGGATATTTTTAATTTAATACGACCGTCCTGTGGTACCCTTTTTTCTGCTGTGTCCATACGAGACATGACTTTTATGCGAGCGCATAACTTAGCGCTCATAATAACTGGCGGCCTGGCTACCTCGCGTAATACGCCATCAATACGAAGTCGCACCCGATAGATCTTTTCATAGGGTTCAAAATGTATATCGGATGCGCCTTTTTTGATGGCATCAAGTAAAATTTTGTTTACAAAACGCACCACCGGCGTATCGTCAATCTCAGAGCTGGACTCTTCCTGTTTTTGCTGTGTATCCGGGTCGGTAAAATCCAGGTCATCAAGATCCTCCAGATCATCGCCCATTATTTCGTCCATGGCGGCTTCCTGCTCTTCCAGCAGTTTGTCTACCATTTTGGACAGTTTGTTTTCTTCTACCAGAATGGCTTCGGTATTAATACCGGTCTGAAATTTAATATCGTCAATAGCGGCAAGATTAGTCGGGTCTGCAATGCCGACATATAAACGATGACCACGCTTAAACAAGGGCAGGGCATGGTGTTTCTTAATCAGTTTGTCATCAACAATGCCATGAGGAATGGCTTCCTTGTCAATGGCATCAAGGTCAAAAACCGGTAAGCCAAATTCTTTAGAGGCCTCCGTGGCTATTTTAGCCGCTGAAAGTAAATGGTTGCTGACCAGGTAATGAGTAAAGGAGACTTTTTCTTTGTGTGAAGCTTTTAGTGCCTTAATTGCCGCTTCTTCTTCTAATAAACCATCGATAACCAGTTTGTGTGGTAGTCCTTTTAGTTTTGATCCTGCTACCATGAATAGCCTCAGTTTGCTTTTTATTTTCTGGTTATTATTGATTATGGAATTCTTCACTTATCATAGACGAATTTTATGGAAAATGCCTGTAAATGATTAACAACGGCTGCTCTGCTACAATGATGTATATGACAGCACAGGTGAAAATGCACAATAAAAAACGTCGTGCCCCACAATGGGATTTGTCCGAAACACGGCGTATCGTGCTTGCGTATCTGGCTCCCTATGCCGTTTCAGTGTATTTATTTGGTTCAAGAGCAAATGGTACTATGACGCGATATTCTGACATTGATGTAGCCGTGTTGGCTAAAGAATTATTACCAGCAGGTTTGCTGTCAAAAATCCGTGAAAAGCTGGATGATAGTCAAATAATATATAAAGTAGATTTGGTGGATTTAAATGACGTTTCTACAGAGTTTAAAGAAAAAGTAATTAATGAAGGTGTTTTATGGAAAGACTAATATGGAAAGATTAAAGCAGCGCATACAAATAGCAAACAAAGCCATAAAAACATTAGATGAACTGCTGGGCATTGAATCGCCAAATGCAATAGAACGAGATGCCTTAATTCAACGATTTGAATACTCATTTGAAGCAATCTGGAAAACAGTAAAAATGTTTCTCAATATTGTGGAAGGGGTAGAAGCTAATTCACCAAAAGCCGTTGTTCGTGCTTCAATGGAAACGGGTTTGTTTGATGAAGAAATGGCACGACAGGCGTTGCTGATGGTTGATGATCGTAATTTGACTTCTCATACCTACAACGAAAAACTGGCGCAGCAAATTTTATCAAGAATTCCCCAACACGCAGCCGTTTTGAAACATTGGTTGTTTGTTGTTGAAAATAAACAATGAGTTTTGTATCCGAGACATGCGTAGTCGCACACCCTCGATCTGATAGTTACCCATTTTTAAACCTTATTAAGCAGTAACCCGTCTATATAAGAAAAATGTCTGTCGTTTGTCACCATTTGCAAACCTTGCTGGAAAGCTACAGCGGCTATCCAGATGTCATTTGTTGGAATTGGTGTACCCTGTTTTTTTAGCAGGTTAAGTATTGCACTATAATACTCTGCAGACTCTGCATCAATGGAATAGAGTGTAACTCTTGGTGAGTCCAGAAACAGATTCAGTTCTTTACGATTCTCTTTTTCTTTGTTGCCGCCTTTAAAACCAGACAGAAGCTCACCCATTGAAATTGATGTTATACCAATCTGTGATACTCGCTGTAGTATATTAATAACAGTTGAATCACCCTTCATAGCCAAAGAATAGATATTAGTATCAATCAATATTTTATTCATTTCCAGAGTTCTTCATCGATTCGCCTTTCAGTATTAACCTTACCCTGAATGGTATTAAATTCACCTTCACTCCATTGACCAAATAATGCGTCCATATCATGATATTCTTTGGTGAATTGTTTTTTTTTGTTCAAACCGGCGTGCTGACTTATTATTTCAAGAACCAACTGATTAAGGCTTTTTTGAGCCATTTTGGCTTCTTTTTTGAGACGTTTTGTTAGTTCTTCGTTGACTCCTCGAATAGATATTGCACCCATATTTACCCCCGATATCATAAAGTAATAGCATTATGCTTTCATTTTACATCAACAAATGTTGCATGAGAAGAAATAATTAAATAATATAGGGGTGATCCCAATTATCTTCTCAATTATTTTTTAACAAAGATTGCCAAACAATGCCATGATGAAGTGGTAGCAATAATAGGATTTAACCATGGCAACAATGAATATATCTCTTCCTGCCCCTTTGCGTGACTGGGTTGAATCACAATCTGCAAGCGGTATGTATGCCAATAACAGTGACTATGTGCGTGATTTGATTCGTAAAGATCAACTATGTATAGAAAAGCTCAAGACTCTGCAAGAAGCCATAACAAAGGGCTTTGACAGTGGTAATGCAGGTGAGTTAGACATAAAAGCAATTAAGCTTAAAGCGAGGCAGCAGGCAGGGTTTAAAACCTGATCATGCATCGAATCGTTAAAACTGCAGAAGCAGAGCAAGATACTTGCTGAAACTCTCTTGCTTTGTCGATTGAGAGATGAGTTTATTCGTCCTGTGCGATTCCATAACCACGCACATCACGTGATTATTTATCAGGTATTGGCAGACGCAATAAACATAGTGCGGGTACTGCATGAAAGCATGGATATTGAAACGCGCCTGGAAGAAGATTAGGTAGGGTGGGCCACGTTATCAGTTAAATGTAGCAATTTGGCCTGAGTAGATTCTAAAATTGAATCTCGTAAAAAAGAGCTGGCATCAATTATTTCAATACCAATAAGCTCGCCTTTGTTATTTAATTCTGCGGTGATGTTCGGGCTTATTTCCACACTACCGACATCATGCTCATCAGAGATTGATAGATGGAGAATATCTTCATTTTTAAAATAGGACAGTTGTGGTTCTTTCATTTTTTAAACCTCCCGCTTCTTACTCTATAATTAATTTGCTGGCGAGTCGTTGCATGAATGGTTATGGGTGTGATTGCACTATTATTATCAGTTTCATGAGGGATCATCACCAGAATATTTGAGTCTTTACCAACCACTACCCATCTGTCTGTTGAGGTATCAAAATATTTTTCATTACTATACCTGATTATGTCTTCATTATTAACTAAAGGGCATCTCTATTAATTCATGAACATGAATCTTGAGTTCAAAATACGCCATATTTTCGTTGTAAATCTTCGCAATAGCTCACTATTACGTGCAATTTACGCCTTAATCTGACATATTTTGAATCTCAATCTTCACATCCAGAATAAATAGAGATGCCCTAAACTGAAACCACGAAGTTTCACTCTGTATTTTAAATAATCTGACCAGATGATTTCAGCCATGATCTCGATAGTAGCACACGCTGTTGATCATTCAAATTTTGAAGATAGTGAGTATGGGGAGTAAGGTGTGCGTGGGCACAAAGAGCGTGCCTACCTGTTAATGGCTAGTTATTCTTAGCCAGCGTTTAAGAACAGTGTTTTTTGTGTGATAATGTTACAAAGTCAAGTTTTTTAGATAAGTTAATTATGAGTATGATGATTTCAGAAGTGTACGATGCGCTGCTTGAAGCGGGCGCATCAGAAGAAAAATCGAGAGAAGCAGCAAAAGCTATCGCAGACAAGGATCAGCGATTCAATAAAATTGACTCTGAACTTAAATTGCACCGTATATTACTTACTTTAATATTTGGCGGAATAATTGCGCTTATTTTAAAAACATTCTTTGCTTAACTTCATTAGCAAAAACAGAAAAAAGATTAGAGAATTATCGCGTATTGTTCAAAGCGCAAGTGAACGCTGAGTTATTGAAAGAAATAAGGGAAAGTGTGAATAAAGGATTAGCTTTAGGTGGCGAGCGTTTTAAAATGCAAATAGAAGCATCAACGGATAGACGGGTAACGCCTGGAAAAGTGGGGCGACCGAAAAAAATAATAGAAAATTCGAAATAATTTTACTCTGACCCCAATGCCAGTAAGTTAACAGAAATATAGTGTTTTTTACTGTCATCCCGAACGAATGTGAGGGATCTTAGCCCAGTACAACAAGGTTTCTCCCTTCGGTCGAAATGACAAACTGCCCGTAATATTGCTTAACTTACTGGCATTGACGCTGACCCCGGTTATTATGTTTTTTATTTCATCAAACCAGCAAATGAAAAATCCTTTTTGTTAAAAATAATAATGCCACTAAATTGGGGAGGGTTTTCAACTGAGTAAAATAAATAGCTTTCACCCGGGTTAGCCTCCAATTGTAAAAACTGCTCCAGTTGATTTTTCCAGGTCTTACTTTTTAGCAAGGTGGTGTAGGCAACCGTTTTATTGGTGATGTCCTGCATAAACTTACCATCTATTTTCAGAGATAGTGGTTTGTACCTTTCTGACTGATACATTTCCCCGGCAATTTTCTCTCCACCAAGAACCTGATCCATACGTTTAACTGCTTCTTCTGAAAGTAAAGGTTCAATGTAAATAAATTTAGGTTTTTGCCAAATGGCAGGAGGCAACACGTCATTCAGATTTTTTACCTGTATTTGCGCACTTAAAATTGAATAAAATGTTCCATCGTAATAAGCAAAAAAATCAGGTCGCATTTTATAGGTAATATGCGCGCCCCAGCCTAGTGCAACAATTTGTAATATGACAATAAAAGAAATATCCCGAAATAATTCTGCGCGAGGTTTTAATGTATTATAAATAACGAAAGTCAGCAAGGGGCCCAATACCAGATCAACAATTAATACTATTTTTACGGCATCGAACACCGAATGTATGATATAGAAAGGTTTCGGATACCAGACAAAATAAACAATACTCAGAAACAGAGAAACAACAACAGCACTTGCCGAAAAGTGCCAGCCAGCTGCAGTTAATCGGGGGTTCAATGATTTTATAGACTTATGGTTTTTGAAAAACATAGGTGATTAGTTTATTTTTGTATCATAGTGGGCGACAGGATGCCGGTTAAACTAACAAAACCAGGCTACGTGACCAACTGAGTCAACGTCTTAATCGTATTCATTTTTACAATAACAAAAAAAAGACCTCTAAAAAGAGGTCTTTTTTTCAAAGCTTAACTAAAAATCTTAACGACAAACTGCTGGTAAAAATGAATTTTTAATTGTAGTTAGCACACTATCACATTCCCATGTAATGCTACCCGTTGCATTAGTATCTGATATAGGCAAATTTTTAATTTGAGGTACATAGGAAAGATCTTCAGTAGTACCAGTCAGCTGTGCAATACCTCCCATTGAAACTACAACTGCACCAGTAGCGCCGTTAACAAATATTTCAGTAATTCTATCGGTTTTCAGGTTAGCCTGATCAGCTAAAATTTCTGCTGCATAAGCCACAACCCCAACCATGCCACCATCAGCAAACATTTCTGTCACACCAATTTTTATAGAACTGGCTGCAATCGCACCCTCAGACACCTGTGCACGTACTGTGTAGTCCTGATAAGCAGGCAACGCCACAGAAGCCAAAATACCAATAATCGCAATCACGATCATTAATTCAATAAGGGTAAAACCCTGTTGTACTTTTTGTTTCATGTTTTTCATAATAAATCTCTCCGAGAATTAAATAGCTAAGTTTTTTCTTTTTGTGTATTTAGGTGTTCCATATTAAAAACTGTTAACCAGTTGCTAAGCAGTTACTAAATACAGAAGCAGGAACTGCGCCAGTTTTTATTGTTTTTTTAAGTTAAAGTAAATCAATAGCTTATGTTTTATGGTGGCGATTGCTTAAAGTGGAAACAGGTAAAAAATGTCAACTTATGACAGTTTTGTAAGACATGCCACCCTGTCATCTGGAGTAGATATGCTCCCTGTGTCAATCAAATAATTGTTCTTATTGTTACAGTGTTTTAAACTGGACTTATTATATTAGGGTTTTTTAAGAATTATTATGGATTTTGAATGGAATCGGCAAAAAGCAGAAAGCAACATTCAAAAACATAGTGTTGCTTTTGAAGAAGCTACCAGTGTTTTTGGCGATACATTGTCTATTACATTTCCTGATCCTGATCATTCTATTAGAAAACAGCGTCATATTATTGTTGGGCTTTCCAGCAAAAACAGAATATTGATTATTTCTCATGTATATTATAATGAGACTATACGAATAATCAGTGCCAGGAGGGCAACAAAACCGGAGCGAAAATTTTATGAAGGCGGAAAATAATGACGAATTAAATGATGATCTTAGGGATGAATATGGTTTTTCTCAAATGACTGAGGGTGTTCGTGGCAAATATGCAAAACAATATCATGAAGGTGTAAAGCTGATTTTGCTTGAGCCGGATGTGGCAAAAATGTTTCCTGATGCAAAGTCAGTCAATGAAGCGTTAAGAGCTTTATTAAAAATCATTCAAAAACATGAAGCGGCTATCTAACGTAAGAAGTACCCCCTGATGTTGACGATGATAATAAAATGAGTGTTTTAAGTTTCTGGAGTAAATTATGAAAAAAGAATACGATTTTAGTCAGGGTAAACGCGGCGCGGTTATTAAACAAAGCGGCAAAACACGTATTACTATTTTTATTGATGATGACGTGATTAGCGCGTTTCGTGCGCAAGCTGAAAAAAATGGCACGCCCTATCAAAGTGAAATAAATGCAGCACTTAAAACCACGCTTAAAAAACACGATAAACCTGTTACCTTGAGCGCAATCAGGCGCGTTATGCGTGAGGAGCTGAAACATGTCTGAAAAAACTGGGGACAGAGTTAACATACCTAAACAAAAGGGTTAACAATTACCATGCCCCTTATTTTATGATTATGTTTCATATCTTCAGAGTAAAGCACTGTACACGATGTCTTTTGAGCCATTCGAATAATAAGGGAATCCCAAAAGGAATACTTATATAAGCGATGTGTTTCTATAGCTAACACAATATCTGCATGTTCGATACTTGCTATATTTAAATGTGCCAATATTTCTATCTTTTTTTGTGCCTGTTCAACAGGCAATTTGAGCTTTCTCGTCACAGCAGAAAAATACTCTTGTAGAACCTGAGTTGACATAATAGCATTGCCGTTACTCCAGCCTGATTGCAATAATTCTATGGCAATTTTTTGCTTCTCTGGATAGGCGCAATCGTCTGTATAAATTAATATATTACTGTCAATGAAGCTACGTTCTTTCATACAACTCATCGCGATTAAATTTCCAGCCTTTAGAATCACCTTGACCAGATAAAGATACAAATTCTTGAAAACTTTTATTTGATTGTTCTTTTTGGGTTAATAGCTCCAGATAATCTCTCACCAACTGGTTTAAGCTTGAGTCCATTTCATTGGCTATTTTCCTGGCTGCTATTGCTGTTTTTTCATCAATAGAAAGTGTAATATTCATCACATGCCTCGCGCACACTGTTTATGTGCAAATTATAGCTTTTGTAATAAAGAATGCAAGCAAAGATAATTCGGGTCAGAGTAATCAGAACAGGGGTCACAAAGAACAGGGATCACACAAAAAACAGAAGAACAGGGGTCGAACAGGGGTCAATGGTCGAACAGGTCAACAGGGTCAACAGGGGTCAAGTATCATATTGACTGTTTGAGGTTTTACAACCATCCTCACTTTTATTAATAAGAGTCAATATGATACTTGACCCCTGTCTTCCTGACCCCTGTCTTCCCTGTCTTACTGTCTTCCTTTTAATGTGTCACAAATTTGATTGCAGGGTAGGTAGATTGCTCATTATTTGACTTACGCATACCATATACGGTATCATTTATCTGGTGAAAGATAATGCAATTATTATGGATACCAATGTGCTTTATGCGGGGCTTTATTCTGCCACGGGTGCTTCATTTAAAGTGCTCAGGTTAATTGATGCTGGTAAGGTAATGCCGGTAATATCCACAGCTTTATTATTTGAATATGAAGATGTTTTAAGGCGAAAACAATCCCAATTGGCTATCACAGCACAACAAATTGATATAGTTCTTGATAATATTTGTGTGTTCAGTGAGTTTCAAAAAATTTATTTTTTATGGAGGCCGTATTTAAAAGATGCTAAAGATGACCATGTTCTTGAAGTGGCTGTGGCATCAAAAGTAAAATTGATTGTCACCCATAATATAAAAGACTTTAAAGGTGTCGAAAAATTTGGCATTAAAGCCATTACACCAGGTCAACTATTGGCGCGTATTCAGCGGAGATAAAAAGATGAGTGTTTTAAGTTTAAGGTTGCCTAATTCTATCCATCGTCACATTAAAGAAATAGCATCTGATGAAGGTATTTCTATTAATCAATTTATTTCATCAGCGGTTGCAGAAAAAATATCAGCAATTATAACAGAAGATTATTTAGCGCAACGAGCCAACAGGGCAAACAGAGTAGAGTTTAAAAAA
>CAZALW010000035.1:9281-16053 GCA_964485705.1 uncultured Thiotrichaceae bacterium | reverse complement strand
AAACAAAAAATATTTTCTTTGCTTTTTTCGCGTCTTTTGCGTTCTTCGCGGACTATGTTCTTGTTTTTAAAGGTCAGCTAATGACCGAACTCAGTCATTCGTTCAATGAGTCAATTGTCACGGCATTTATTTCAACGTAATTTCCAGTAGTTATTACTCACCTGTTTAAGATTTTTGCGTTGCGTTGCTAACTGGTTTTTATTCAACAGTTGGGCAAGGTCATTGATAACCTCATTATGGTGAAGATGATACAAATGACCAGAGGGTGAACGAATAGAAATTTCAGAAACATCAATAATTTCTATTCCTGTTAAACCATCAAGATGCTCACCGGGTTCGCCAAGACGCGGATAACCATGAACCTGCTGCGATAGCATTAGCGGGCTATCATTAGCTGAAACATATAGCGTAATGTTTTTCGCTAACGGGCGTATTAAGGGTAAATACTGTGCAAATATACCGGCATCGATATCGGGCGCAATGAAAACAACATGATTTAGCAGTGGTTTATTAACGTGTTCTGTCTGAGCCAGCATAACAAGCGCAAGCAATATGCCCCGCGTCCCAAGGCTATGTGCAACAACATTAATATTACCCTCACCGAAATGAGTCAGCATATCGCTCAGCGTTTGTCGCATGGGTTTAACGCTCCAGTAAACATCGGCTTCATCATGCGTATAATTTAATATATTGCCATCTGATGGCCAGCTAAAAAACAGGAACTGATCTTTCAGCCCGTAAGATTTTTGAAACAACGCCGCTCGCCTGCAGCCTTTTTCAAAATCGATATTAAAACCGTGCGTATAAAAAACAGGGTGTCGAGCTTTCGGCATTTGCTTCATATTTTCCCAGAATTTCTCGATTTTTGTTTCTGTTACCGACTCCAGCGAAACAATTTCTTCAGGAATATAAAACGGCATTTTTTCTGTAATGGGCTTTAAAGGATTCAGCGACATTTTCGAGAGATGACAGTAACCAGCACTTAGCGCACTACGTTCACCACCAAAGAAATCTGCTGCATTTTCACTTCCTGTTTTGTTCCGTACTGTTATAAAAGGCACGGTTGCCTGCAGCTCATTCTTGCTAGTGACAGTACTGCTTTCAACTGACGCTATCTCACTGATGCTATTTGTACTGTATATCAGCAACAATGAAGATGGGATGATAAGCAGCAGTGTTGAGACCGACTGCCAGAAGTGATAAGAGTGAATCGTTTTCATTGATTTTCTGCCTTCAATATTTCCTAATAAAAACAAAGATCATGATATTACACGCATTGATTGATCAATTTTATCTGTCAATAAAAGAGCCAGTGATAACCACTGGCCCTTAACATACATGATTAAAGTTTACCGTCTGTTGCGCAATTTACGAGCCAATAAAGTCATTGGTGCAAGCAGCAGGAGCATCCAGATACTGATGGAACCACCACCGCCTCCATGACTGACACGAGGCGTACTGAACATTGGCTGGTTATTATCGACACGATTAGAAACCGGTGACTGTTGCGCACGTACCTGCTGAGCTATCTGCTCTTTTTCCAGACGCTGTTTGTTTGTGCGCTTTATGCCAAGAGCATCAAAAACCTCATCCCGCACCACCAGCATCGAGGTATAATCGGTTACCAGTCCGTATTCTATCGCCATATCAGTCACTGCCTGTTTAATATCAGCGTCTTCACCAAAGTTATGTATTTCAGCCATCATGTCTTCGATGAATGCAAAAGCCCATAATCTTTCCAGCTCTGGATTAGCTGTATTGCTTGAAGGGAAAACAATCTGGGCATGGTACTCTTTTTTAGCTCCTGAAATTTTTCCACTCATCTTAATATCAGCCAGGCCTTCACCCCAATAGTGACCAAAAATTACAAGTTGTTGACCATGGTAAAGACTACCTAATTCTTCAGGTGTTATATCCGTTGTTTTCACACCCTTTATCGATAATTCAACACCATGCAAACTTTCATAGGTCACTTTGTTGGTTGCTTCCATAATTTTCCCGACAATGTCATCACTATTAGAAATATTCATAGCAAAACCATTGGATGTTTTGGTCATTGCCTCTAGTAATGGCCGGTTTGCACTATTGCCCATAATAAAAGTAAACAGGCGAATGTCTTTTTTCTGTAATAGTGTAATAAACTTTCGCTGTGCCGTTTCACCCACATTGGCAACACCATCTGTTACCAGTATGATGGCACTGGTACGATCAGCGTCAATACTTTGCAATCCTTTTTCAAGCCCTGCAAAAAGATCCGTGCCACTGCCGGGATTAACTTGCAACAGTTTCTGCCCGTAGTGTTTTACATTTTCAACGGTGGCATTAACATAACCATTGGTCAGCTCATGAGTAGATGAATTAAACAGCACGATACGAAAGCGGTCATTAGCTCGCATTTTAGTCAGCGCACGCTGCACACCATCCACCAGTGTGGTGTATTTACCTTGCATTGAACCCGAAATATCAAGCACGAAAACCCAGTCACTGCCTTCTGTTATAGGCTGTAAATCACCACCCGGCGTTATGGTTAACATAAAGGTGCCTTTTGTTGCGCCTTCAGGTTTATAGCTGATCATATCAATGCTGCCCGGTAATCCCGCCTGATGACGCCAGTACACAACCAGATCCTGATCTAATGTAAACGCAGCCTGATGACTGCCTGTGGCTACGCTCTGTCCTTCCATTTCGATGTTGCCAGCTGAGGCTGAAAGTTCTACCTGCCACTCACCGGAACCGAGTTGTTTCGTCACCGCCCGGGGTTGATTCGGCAGACGTACCGCTGCCACAGGGTGGGAAGATTTAAGCTGTAGATTAAAAGTAAATTTTTCTTTTACTTTTTCATTAGCCGTCCAGAAAGACAATTTATGCTCATCGGTTCCGCCTTCTTCCAGCGGATAGACATAGCGACCCATTCCGGTATCAACATGTACGGGCTGTAAATAAACAAAGCGAATTCGCGTATCCTGACCGGCACGCACTGGCGACACTCTAATATCAAACGTTTTGTATTCATCTTTTTCGGTAAGGCCTGCATCACGGCCTGCTGCTTTTTCAGACTCATACAACTGACGCGCCTGTTGTTTTTCCAGCACTTCACCGGTCACCGGCTGACCATCAATCCAGATGGTAAATTCAGCCACCGCTGCTTTCTCTGGCACGGGAAAAGAATATATCGCTTCCAGATCCTGTACATGCGTATTGTGAAAAATTTGTTCTACACGTGTGATGGCATAGCCATTTTCAATAATGACATCCACATCATGCTGTTTTATTTCAAGTGCGGCTAACTGTCCATTCGCCGGCGTAAGTAAACCGGCAGCAATACTATTGCTCGCTATTATCATGCTAAAAAACAGCATCATTAATCGCAGTACGCTGGTTATGGGGTTATTCATAAATCGTTTCATGTTTTTTTCTCCCTGGTTAATTGACGATTGCAGTTTCCACTGAAGGGGGAAAATAATAAACCTTTATACATATAGTTGTGTTTTACTCATCCAATAGTTTAGTATTAATATACTTTTTATCGAAATGCAGGTATAACCCAAATGGCTCAAACTGATGCACTAGTCGACACACTAAAACAGGCATTAAAATCACATCACATGACTTATGCTGATGTCGCGACAAAACTCAACATGAGCGAAGCCAATGTAAAACGCATGTTTTCCTCTAAATGTTTTACCCTGAAACGGCTGGAAGATGTCTGTCGGTTAATTCAATTTGAGCTGAGTGATCTGTTTCAACTTTACGAGGAATCCCGCCAGCGTATTACCATGCTGACAAAAAATCAGGAGAAAGAACTGGTTAGTGACACCCGGTTATTGCTGGTCGCCGTCAGCGTTCGTAACAGGCTGAGTTTTGATGACATCATTAACCATTATAATATTTCAACCGTTGAGTGTATTCGTTACCTGGCAAAATTGGACAAACTAAAAATTATTGATCTACTACCAAATAATCGGATTAAGCTGCGTATTGATGAACATTTTCACTGGCGAGCAAACGGCCCCATCGAGCGGTTCTATGAAAAACAGATTCAATCTCAGTTTCTTAAAACTACCTTTAACGGTGAACTGGAAGAACGCCTGTTTTTGTTTGGTCTGTTAGGGGATGCTTCGGTACAAATAATGATGAATAAAATGAAATTACTGGCTAAAGAGTTCGCCGAGTTACATCGCCAGGATGCTCACCTGAGCCTAAACAAGCGTCACAGCATTGGATTTATACTGGCATTACGCCCCTGGGAACTGGATATATTCACACCCTTGCGGCGAAAATCGAATTAAGGGCATCTAAAAACTCATAATTGACATCTTTGTACTAGAGAAACGCCTTTTAAGTGAGCTAAAGCTCAGTCGATCCCATCAAATTCTTACTCCATATGTATAACAATCAACTGCACATCGTCCATCGCTTCAAACTTTATTGCGTCACCACGGAACAGATCACCCTCTGCTACCGGTTTTTTATTCGCTAAACCTGTGCCGCGAGTTATGTAGGCTAAAAACGATTCAGCCACTTCCACCTGTTGTCCGTTGCCAAGCAATGCGACATCGATTTTTGTTTTCGCCGGAAAATCGCTATTGCTATCGTCTTCACCACCATAGATACGAGTGAGTTCACCTGTTGTCGGCTTATACACTTTGTAATTTGCGGCCAGACCGGCGACTTCAGGTAATACCCACAGCTGGATCATGCGGTTCCATTCACCATCCGGATTTATCTCATTATGAGAAAAGCCTTCACCACCAGCACGTTGCACCTGCACATCATTAGGTGATAAATCTTTACCGTTCTCCAGAGAACCTTCATGTTTGATATTTCCTTCGACCATAACCGAAATAACATCGATTTCATGATGGCTGTGCATCTGCGTTTCACCATGCGGCATAAAACGGGCATCAGCCAGGTAAACAAAATTACCGATACCAGGCCAACTGCCGTCATTATTTTCTTGCGCACCAAAAAGTTTTGGTGATTTTACCAGACGATGCTCTTTTAAACCGGCAAAGCCACCTTCATGCAAACTGTCTCGTTTTAAAATTTCCATGGTATTCTCCAGCTCTTTAAATGGTATTACTTGTTTCAAACATTGTAATGATAATTCCCTGGCATTTATTTTTAGCTATTCAGGCTACCAGCTCCCAATTCACTTTTGCTCCAGCTTTAACAGGCGCTTCTTTACCGGCAAGCCACCCCCATAACCTGTAAGCTCCCCGTTACTGCCAATGATACGGTGGCAGGGAATGATTAAACTGATAGCATTTGCTCCGTTTGCACTGGCGACAGCTCGAACAGCTTTTTCATTATTTATATTTTTCGCTAGTTGCAAGTATGATAACGTGAAACCATAAGGGACTTTTGTCAGGGCTGTCCAGACATTCTTTTGAAAGTCTGTTCCTACCATTAACCATGGAATATCAAACTCTCTTCTATCGCCCTTAAGATACTCATCAAGCTGCACTCTTGTTTTTTCCAGAGTTTCGTCATTTTGTTCGACAAATTCAGCCTTCAGCCCATTTTTAATCCTGTTATCAACCGTTGTTCTCATTTTCCTGTATCTAAAATCAAGCAAGCAAAGACGACCATCAAAAGAACCCAGTATCAGTTCACCGATTCGAGTTTTGTAATACTGAATATTAATGTGTTTCATTTTATACACCGTGGATTTTAATCATAATGCTCAAATACAACAGTTAACCGTCCCTACAAAGTATAACGCAGTGAAGTAGCATCTTGACAGCTCAGCTAAAGCCTCTTAGAGTAAAAAGACACCTCCTCTTACCAGATCTGCATGCACATCACCCATGAACCGTAAAATAATTCATCTGGACATGGATGCATTTTTTGCTGCGGTGGAACAACGAGATTCACCGGAACTAAAAAACAAACCCGTCATTGTTGGCGGTTTACCAGGTAGCCGAGGCGTAGTTGCTGCCAGCAGCTACGAAGCCAGAAAATTTGGCATCTATTCAGCAATGCCCTGTTCTCGTGCATACCAACTTTGCCCACATGCCATTTTTGTTCGCCCCCGGTTTTCTGCATACAAACAGGTGTCTGCAGAACTTCACAAAATCTTTAATGAATACACTGACATCATAGAACCTTTGTCCCTGGATGAAGCCTACCTTGATGTAACCCATGTCGATTTATGCCATCACTCTGCCAGTCTTATGGCTAAAGAAATTCGCAGTAAAATATTCAAAGAATTAAAATTAACCGCCTCTGCCGGCATTTCATATAATAAATTTCTGGCGAAATTAGGTTCTGACCAGAATAAACCTGACGGGCAATTTGTAATAAAACCAGGCGAAGCCGAACCTTATCTGCACGACTTACCTATTGCTCGATTCTATGGTGTTGGTAAAGTGACCGAAGCAAAAATGAAATCTTTTAATATATACACAGGCGGTGACTTAAGAAAAAAAAGCCTGTTACAACTACAAAAAATTGTAGGTAATTCGGCAGAATATTATTATGACATTGCACGCGGAATAGATCATCGCCCGGTTTCGAATCAACGCACACGTAAATCTTTGGGATCAGAGACTACCTTCAATAATGATATATCTGATATAAACGAAATGCAGCAACAACTTTTCACACTATTGAATGAGGTGCTTGAAAGTTTGTTACAACGCGAATTACTTGCTTGCACTATCACGCTTAAAGTGAAATATGCTGATTTCACACAGGTAACCAGAAGTTATACTGACCACAACATCATCTCTATTCGTGAGAAAGCAGAGGCACTCATTCCTGCACTGCT
>CAZALW010000035.1:0-9181 GCA_964485705.1 uncultured Thiotrichaceae bacterium | reverse complement strand
TTAACTCAGCAACCTCTGAACCATCCGACAAATGAATACATATCTCTGGTCACCACTGTCTTTACATTCCCATAGTTTTTATCTGACTTTGTCAACCCGTTAGTGCGTTAAACTACTGTTTATACCGGTTCTAACATGAGACAAAATTGAAAAAAATCACTTTCGATAATCGATACGCAGCATTAGGAAAAGCGTTTTACGTAAAAACAAATCCAGCACCCGTTGCGCATCCTGGTTTGATCATATTCAATGAAGATCTTGCCAACACGCTGGGCTTATCTGCTACAGCGCTAAATGCCACCGATGGCACGGCCATTTTTGCGGGCAATGTGGTTCCCGAGGGCGCAGAACCATTGGCTATGGCTTATGCGGGTCATCAATTTGGTGGCTTTAATCCACAGTTGGGTGACGGCCGGGCGATTTTATTAGGCGAAATTGTTAATCACAACGGTGATTCCTTTGCCATGCAATTAAAAGGCTCTGGGCGTACGTATTATTCTCGAAATGGTGATGGACGCGCTGCATTAGGCCCTGTGCTTCGTGAATATTTAGTCAGCGAAGCGATGGCAAAACTCGGTGTACCAACCACTCGTGCTTTAGCCGCAGTAACAACCGGTGAGAAAGTGACGAGAGAAAGATTACTGCCGGGCGGCATTATTACCCGCATTGCGACAAGTTTTGTCCGTGTTGGTACATTCGAGTATTTTTCTGCAAGAGGGGATGTTGAAGCCATACAAAAATTGGCAGATTATGTTATCGAACGCAATTACCCACTGGCAGCTACCGCAAAAAAACCTTATCTTGCACTTTTAACTGCCGTGGTTGATAGTCAGGCTGCATTAATTGCGCAGTGGATGCAGCTGGGTTTTATTCACGGCGTGATGAATACCGACAATATGTCGATAGCAGGGGAAACCATTGATTATGGGCCATGTGCATTTATGGACAGCTATGACCACGAACAGGTGTTTAGCTCCATCGATCGCGATGGCCGTTATGCCTATAGCAATCAACCCAACATAGGGCTGTGGAATTTAACGCGGCTGGCTGAATCATTATTGCCATTACTGGCAGAGGACAGCAATGCTGCAGTTGAAATCGCGCAGGCTGTGCTAAAAACCTATGCTGAGTCATATCAGAATAACTGGCTAACAGGTATGCGCGCCAAATGTGGTTTAACGACAAGTTCAGCTACCGTAACAAATGAAATCGACATAACGCTTATCGAAGAATTGTTTAACGTAATGGCCGAAAACAATGCTGATTTCACACTAACCTTTTTTCATCTTTCAGCATTATCAGCACAACCAGATGCACAAACATTAAAACAGGACGGTGAAATACGAAACTTGTTTGATAACCCAAAGCAGTTTGATGTTTGGTTGGATAAGTGGCGCAAACGATTAAATGAAGAGATATTAAATGATGAAGAAAGACAGGCCAATATGCAGTCGGTAAACCCTGTTTATATTCCCCGAAATCATCAGATTGAAGCAGCTATTAGAGCGGCAGAAGACCACAATGATTTTTCTGTATTCCATGATTTACATGAAGTGCTACAGAACCCGTATAAACAACAAGAAGGTAAGCGTATATATATGTTACCACCCGAGCCTGATGAAGTGGTGACAGAAACATTTTGTGGCACTTAAACTCAACCACTATGGACTAAAAGTCCATAGGTTGCTCTAAACAACGACTAAAAGTCGTTTTGCCTTAACTGGCCACTGAATAGATAAATATCACCATGAAGCGCATGAAAAACATGAAGCTCTTATACCTTCATGTTTTTCATGGTGAATTGAAAAGATAGAAATCTATTGAAAACATATCAATGCCCGCTAAAAAATGTGTAGCAGCTAAAGCCTTATACTAAAGTGCATAGTTTTGACTAACGGTCTGAGACCAATAAACATTAAATTGATCGTTCTCTGACACACTATTCTACGACACCCAACTAAGCCTTATTTGTATTAGCTATACACTCCAGCTATAACTCAAAGCCTCTGCTTGCTTTAAGCACAGCTCTATAGCTTCATCTGCTTTATCCGGTGGATATTTCCAGCGTCTCAGTGCACGTCTAACAAGATTACGAAGTTTTGCGCGGACACTATCGCGAACTTGCCAATCGACGGTGGTACTTTTACGGAGTTGTTCTGTGATGTATTTTGCTAACTCGCGCAGGTTGTTATCTCCCAGTTCACGGACGGCGCTTTCGTTTTGTATTAGCGCTCGGTAGAAGGCGATTTCATCTGGGTTCATTCCTAGCTTTTCTGCCTGCCCTAGATCCTCTTCCATTTCTTTGGCCAGTTTTATTAACTCTTCTATCACCTGTGCAGTTTCAATGGCTCGGTTATGATATTTTCTTAGGGTTTCCATTATGCGATCTGAATATTTCTTTTCAGATACCACGTCCGTTTTTAGTCGGGCTTTTATTTCACCGCGTAATAATTTCTCTAATAACTCTAACGCTAAGTTCTTCTGAGGAAGGTTTCTTACATCCTCCAGAAACTCATCAGAAAGTAAGCCAATATTTGGTTTATCAAGTCCCACAAGCTCAAATATATCTGTTACACCATCAGCAATAATGGCGTTATCTATTATCTGCTTTAATGCTGAATTTTTATCTTCGTCAGTTCGGCGTTTATCTATAGTGGTAAATTTACTGATTGCGGAATTTACAGCGGAGAAGAAGGCTATTTCTTTCTTTAAGGAACCGGCTTCATCCATGGTACTGCATAAAGTGTAGGCTTTTCTAATAACGGCCATTACATCCAGGTAACGTTTCTTGCCATCTTCTAAACCAAGAATGTGATTCATAGCCCCCGGTAACAGCTGCAAAGCATTAGTTTCATAATCAGAAAAATCAAAACCATGCAACATGCCACGAACGACATCTATTTTTTCAAGCAAGATAGCATAAGCTTCACGGGTATCTAATGTGGGTGCGCCCTTACCTTTTGAATCGGTGTATATTTTTAACGCTAGCTTTAACTCATTAGCAATCCCGATATAATCAACCACTAAACCACCCGGTTTATCTTTAAACACCCTGTTAACCCTGGCTATTGCCTGCATCAGGTTATGGCCTTTCATAGGCTTATCGATATACATAGTGTGGCAACTAGGCGCATCAAAGCCCGTGAGCCACATATCTCTTACAATCACTAACTGTAACGGATCATCGATATTTTTAAATCGCTTCTCAAAGAGCTTTTTGGTTTCCTTATTGTGAATATGTGGCTGTAATTTCGCTTTATCAGAGGCTGAGCCCGTCATCACGATTTTAATTGCACCCTTTGTTGGGTCTTCGTCGTGCCATTCTGACTTTATAGCAACGATGGCATTGTACATATCCACGCATATTTCACGGCTCATACATACAATCATGCCTTTACCTGGCATAGATTCAATACGAGTTTCAAAATGAGAAACTAAATCTTTGCCCACCTGTTCCATACGTGGCGCACTACCCACTAACTTTTCTAATGTTGCCCAATGTGATTTGGTCTTTTCACGAGAAGCCAAATCCTCTTCATCCTCAATAATATCTTCAACTTCATCATTGAGCACTTCGATTTCTGCCTGATTAATATCCAGCTTTGCCAAACGAGATTCATAGTAGATAGGTACAGTTGCACCGTCATCAACAGCATCCTGTATATCATAGATAGAAACATAATCACCAAATACAGCGCGAGTATCTTTGTCTTCTGCTGAAATTGGCGTGCCTGTAAAGCCAATAAATGATGCTTTAGGCAGTGCATCGCGTAAATGCTTGGAATAGCCGTAAGTGTACTTACCCGTTTTTGCATTAAATTTGGCTTTATCACCATATTGACTACGGTGCGCCTCATCACTCACCACTACAATATTATGGCGTTGACTTAATATCGGATGACTGTCCTCATCACCTAACAACGCAAACTTTTGTATCGTTGTGAATATAATACCGCCTGATTGTCGTGAAGCCAGTATGTCACGTAAATCATCGCGGTCACTGGCCTGAACAGGGGTTTGCCTTAATGTTTCAGCCGCCATACTAAATGTATTAAACAATTGGCCATCTAAATCATTACGATCTGTCACCACCACGATAGTTGGATTATTCATTTCTGGTTGTGCCAGCAACTTACCGGCATAACAAACCATAGAAATCGACTTGCCCGAGCCTTGCGTATGCCACACAACCCCTGCTTTACCTGATCCAGGGACGACCTTTTCTGCATAATTAGCTCGCGATTCAGCAACAGCATCCTGCTCAGGTTGTCGCGATGCAATGACTGTCGCTTTTACCGCTTCACGTACAGCGTGAAACTGGTGATAGCCTGCTATTTTTTTAATCACTGCGCCAGCAGCGGGGTTATCTAAAGAGCCACCGCCATCTTGCTCAAACAAAACAAAATAATGGATGTAATCCAAAAATAACTCAGGTTTAAAGAACCCTTTAACCAATGTTTCCAGAAAATATTCGAACTGCGGTTTATCCGATTCATTATCGATTGTTCGCCACGGCATAAAGCGTTCTTTATTCGCTGTTAGCGATCCCACCCTGGCATTTAAACCATCACTGACTATCAATGCTTCATTAAATACAAATAAATCCGGCACTTCATCTTTATAAGTTTGAAGCTGTTGATAGGCGGACCAAATATCCGCGTTACTATCTGCTGGATTCTTCAATTCAATAACAGCCAGAGGCAGACCATTAACAAAAACAATTACATCTGGACGGCGATTACCCTTACTTCCTGTTATTGTGTATTGGTTTACAACTAAGAATTGATTGTTATCGACGTTGGAGAAATCGACTAACTGCACATAATCAGTCTTAGACTTATCGCCATCTTTAAATTCAACCTTTACCCCTTCCAGTAACAAACGATGAAAAGTTTTGTTATTTTTAATTAAAATCGGCGTTTCAGGTTTGGCAATTTGCCGAGATACCGTTTCTAAAACAGAAACAGGAATATGCGGGTTAATTATCTGCAGTTGATTTAATAAACGGTCAAATAGAATAATCTGCCGGTAGTCGGCACGTTCCGGGCTTTCGCCATCGGGGGCTATATCATAACCACAGATATAGTCATAACCGATGGATTTAAACCAGTCGAGACAGAGTTGTTCTAGTTGGTCTTCGGTGATCATTCATCCGTACTCCCTTCAACAGTAGTGTAAGCCTGCTTTGGGTGGCTCGGCTTGGTGGGATAAAGTAACTTAAGCCGCTTTCTACGTATTAAAGGTTGTAAATACTCTTTCCGTAAAAACTCACCAGAACGCTCAAGTAACAACTCCAATTTCTGCAAAGACAGGTAGCGGGATTTACACAACTCTAAAATCACCTTTTCAACCAATGGTTTAGGCGCTTTCTTCCTACTTCTTACAGGCTCTGCAATCTCTGTTAATCGCTTACCCTCTTCCTCTTCTTCTGTTAAACCTCCGGAGCTTTCAGCCAAACCTCCGGAGCTTTCCCCTAAACCTCCGGAGCTGTGACGAAGAATACCGAACATCTCTTCTACTTCATCCATAAAGCCAGCATACGGTAAAAAATAAATAGTGCCACGTCCCACACCACCTTGTTGCAAAAAACCAAATTCGGTCAGACGAGAAAAATATTTAGATAAATCATAAGGATGTATATCAACAATCTCCATCATTCGTGCATGGTTAACCGTCTTCTCAATATATGCAGTTACCAAAATCAGGCGTTCTTCTTCGCACAATTTATCAAAATCATCCCCAATGGAACCACGTAATGCTTCAATTACTTCATCTGGAACCAAACTCAACATCCGAAGTTCAAGCAAAGTCTGCTCAGAAGGAGATTCCTTCTCAATCAAGGACGGCTTACGCCAATGCTGGCTACTCCAGTTCTGGTATATTTTGGGTATGCCTGAGCCCGCCTGTTCACCTAGACCAATTAAACGAAACATTTTGTGTAAAGTACGATTCCGGCAATCGCTTTCACCGCCTTTGACCGCAATCTCAAGTGGTACGCGCATCAAACCTGGGTTACGAAAACCAAACATATCAGGTCGCTTAACCACCAATAAAGATGCCCTGCCACTGAAATCTGCATGAACCAAGGTATTCACCAATGCCTCACGTAAGGCTTCATGCACAGGCGTATCATCTTTACGTTGATCACCTTTAAGCTCAAAAGGCACCTTAAGCTCACTGGTCAGTTTATTAATAACACGCTGATAAAAATCAAAAAGATTCCCAGACCATGTACCATCCAATGTCAATCGATCTATCCATCGTGCTTCAGTTTTTGCTTCAGACCTTTCCTGATAATCCAGCATATAGTTAGAAAAAACCTCATGGATAGAAGCTAGCTGACCGAACATCAAAAGTCCCGCACGGGTTAAGCCTCCCTGGCTGGTTTCTCTATCTAATCGCCAACCACCAATGCTGCGTAAAAACTCCTGCACATCTAACTGATTCCATGGGTGATCGGGTTGCCTGCTAGCGAACAGGTTTCGATAGGCATTGAGACTGCCTAAATCAAGATCATTGTGGTTATAATATCCAATAATTTCATTATCACGACTATCCTCAATCTGTTCCGCCAGCATCCGGCAAACCATCTCTTCGTCACAGTGATAATCACCTGTATTCTGCCGCTTATAAGTACCCGTTAACGGATTACCATTGATATAAACAGGCTTACTGGTTCTGGGTGCTCTTGGTACATGTACACAGATAATATTTTCACCATTTATATCTATCAGACTAATACAATTATCGGTCAATAAATTGGCACTTACCTTCTGCGAGTTATTAACCAGGTTCCATAAATCATCCAGCACCTTTTTAGTGTTATTTATACCACCAACTTTAAAGCTACCTTTCGTTTCCTTTAGACCCAAAAAAACATAACCGCCATAACTGTTGGCAAAAGCGCTATACGTTTCCCAGAAATCTTTAGGCAGCTCACCCGAACCGTCCCTACCTGCCGCCAACTTACACTCAACCTCAAAGGTCTCACTCAAAGAAGCAATGTCTTCGATTGTAGTTATCTTTGTCATAACAAAGCGCCTTTTGGTATATTTGCTTCTGCACCCTGCTCTATTATTTTTCCAGTTTCAACTGCTTCTTTAATGCGTGTAATCGCTTCATCTTCTTCCATGCCCATAATCGGTGCATCTTCGTTAAACGTGTCAAAGTATAATTTTATTGCCTGTTCGATATCCATAGCTAAATTTGGCTGTTTATCGGTTGCTGGCTCCGATTTTGTTTTCATACGTTGCCAAACGGCGACCCGTTGTTGATTAAAAGATGGTTGATTTAAAACACGTTAAAATACGACTAATTGCTGATTATAATAACGACTAATTGCTGATTGATCCAGCGTCTAGTTGTTGATTAAATTGGTATATGCTGGGGCACGTGTCTCATACCAACCTACAGGCAAAATGAAAATATTTTCTCATTTCCACGCTCCTGCGTGAGAATGCAGACGTGCTGCTTGTCTGGCACATATTTAGCGGCGCGTTTAATACGCGTTCCCACGCAGAGCGTGGGAACGAGAAAAAACCAACAAACCACGGTTTTTTAATATTTCTAATTGCTCAGGAAAAGATTTCCAGGGTTTGTCTTCGGTCATATCACTTTTTCCAATTCCATTTGAGTAGTTTTTAATGATAATTCACCAGAGAGGAGTTTTGGTAATAAGACATCACGAATCTCAGAAAGCTTACGATTTTCTTTTAGAAGCAAACGTTGCTTCACTGCGATAGAAATGATGTTTTTATTAAATACGTCTAATAAGTTATGAGTTGGTAATACAATTTCAACTTCACCCAGTCCAGTTAAACTAAAATTAGCTTGTACACCTTGTACCACTTTGGATGTCACATCATCTTGCACCCTGTTACTAACTAAATTTAATCGGCATAATTCTAGATATTTTTCCGGCTTTTTTAATCTGACAAATGCCACTGCTTGATTACAATTACTATTATTTAAATCTTTTTCAACAACAGCAACACGGCCTATCGTTCCCGCAATTGAAAAAAGCAAATCATTTGTTTCTAATATAGATCGCTTGAGAATACCAAAATGAACTGACTCCGGTATTTTATCTAAACCTACTCTTGTTATTTCACCATTATCAGATATATCTCGCACTTTAAGAAATGGGATGATTTCTTCATTTTCAGCATTGGCAATATCAGCTTTACGTGGCGTAGTACCTTTAGATATTTTTATAGACAATTTTTTTAAATCAACAATACTCCACCCATCCGGAATTTCACCCAACTCAGACTCAACCAAAGTATCGGGGAATAAAGCAGCGGTGGTTTTTAGTTGTTGTTGGGTCTCTATGCTTAGTTTTTCCACCGCTCCTGCGCTTCCTTTGCCCACAGCATTAGTGCATACTTGCGCGTCAAGTTCTGCTAACGACTTACCACTGATGGCGCACATGGCGGCACGTTCGACGGCGGCTTCTACATCGAAGTCTTTAGGAAGTGGTGTTTTTTGCTCGCTGCCGGGCAGCCACCCCGCCGCGACACTGGCGCGTACCTGTGCTTTGGCTTTTACGGGTTCGAAATCGACAAACCAGGATTTAAAAATGGCCTGGGCGATTTGTTCGAGGGTTTGGTTTGTTTGGCTATTCAGTATCAATTTATCATCAATAGCTTTAGCACAAGCTTTTATTCGATCTCGTTCTTCTTTTGGAGGTATTTTAATAATTAAATTTTGAAGAAGTTTAGTATCTAATTTACCAGCACCAATTCCTGTATTTTCAACCATATTAAGAAGATCTTTCTCAATAGACATAAACCAAAACAACAAATACCAAGAATCTAAAAACTCTTCCTTTGGTATAATAGATTTAACGTCTTGATTAAAAGCCACGTCTCGTGTTGTTATGCCCACTAATATTCGCTTATGTAAAGTACTACCACGAACCAACAAAAGAATGGCATCTTTAACAGCCAATCTTGAACCGGCTTTTAAACCGGCTTCAGTAATTTTTAATGATGAATCTGAATATCTGTTTCCACTCATAGACGATGCACTTATCCAAGGAATATCGCCATCCCAAAAAACATCATTCTTTTTAGAAGGCGTTCCACCAGATGACCATTCTGTGATGTCACCGAGCCTGTATTCTTTCCAATCAGACATCATAACCCAACCCCGCCAAATTCTTTTTAATCTCCCCCTCCAA
>CAZALW010000034.1:0-16104 GCA_964485705.1 uncultured Thiotrichaceae bacterium | reverse complement strand
ACTTAAAGACCTTGGTTCATAAAATCATTTTTATTACTGTCATCTCTCCCGATAAGAGAGATCTTATACCACGGTAGCTCAAGATCTCTCTTATCGGGAGAGATGACAGTAGCAAGTTAAGCTGTTGCTTTACAATGAAAATACAAACATAGCTGGCTTTCATGGCAAATCAGGAAAAGTTTTAGCTTTCCTTTTCAAGTCAGAGGGTCAATATTCCCGGTTAATTTAAGCCGTGGATAAGTGGCGTTTTTAAGCTGTAATTTTTTCACTTATAACAAAGCACCTGTATTATCAATGGCTTTCAGATTCAGACCATCAGGCCCACTACCTGCACCTTCGGCTATCCACGGCGCCAGACAGTTACGGTCTTTCACACATGGGTCGGTTAATGTTTTTAGAAATTCAACCAGATCACTGACATCATCTTCAGTAAACTCAACAATTTGATGCACGCCACTGACCTTATTGGTACGATTGGCTTCAAGTTGATTCAGTGCAAACTGAGTATTGGTCAGCATATCTGAAACTTTAATATTGTCGTCTAACTGATTAAAGTCGTAATTGGCAATAGCATCAGCCGGATTTAGCATGTGGCGAACCATGTTTTCTAATGTGGTGTAAGCACCTGCATGACTCCATGGGCCGGTCACTTCTACATTAAGCAGGGTTGGTGTTCTAAAACGATACATATCAGCCGCCACTTTGCTTTCTCTGAAACGACCAAAATCATCATTGCTCAATGTGCCATTGTTGTTGCCTTTACCCCTGCCAATCTGCGGTGTTGCCAGCACATGGTATTGCTCATCGGTAAAGAAATCACCAGCGTGACAGGATGTGCAGTTTGCACCGCCATCTTTGATACTGCTGAAAAACATGGTTGCCCCGCGTTTTGCCGATTCGCTTATAGCGGTTTTGTTACCTTCTGCATAGGCTTTCCACGGTGAATCAACAAATATTTGGGAACGCTGATATTCACCGATAGCTTCTGCCATACGCTGATGGGTAATACTGGCATCACCAAAAGCCATGGCAAAGTGATTACCCCAACCCGTTGCGGTTAACTTGGCTACCAAAGCGTCACGAAGTTCCGCATTCGACGTTCCCGCCTGAAAAATAAAACCGCGCATTTCTTCCGTCGAGGTTATCGGAAAACGGGACTGGGCAGCAACCAGGGTATTACCTGCATCCGGATCTGCAACCCCAAAATCTGAATCAGGTGTGCGTATACCCGAGCCGTCATTACCATTGACACCGGCTGTTTTACCCAGGCTTTCAACCCTGCCATCATGAAACAACGCCTGATCCCATAGCGCAATATTAAATGTGGTGGGTGCATTTCTTGGTACCGGTGGATCACCTTCATAATGTGCCGCGTCCATTGAATGAAAACGCCCGGGACCTAACAGGTCAGGTGTTTCTGCGCCAACACCAATCGATAATGACAGGTCATCGCCACCGCCTAATGATGGATGATGACAGGTGACACAGGCAGAATCATTATCACCACCCAGGCCTTTGCTGAAAAACAGCTTTTTTCCCAACTTCGCTTTTGCATCAGTGATAGCCGGCAGAGTTCGTCCTGTAGTTGGATCACCCGTCAAACCGGCAGCAGTTACCAGTGATAACAGCTCTGTATCATTAACCCCGATGGCAGGATCATCATCACTACAAGCTGTCATCAGTAAACTGGCCGATGCGATAGATAACATTAATAACCGGTTAAAACCCGTATTTCTTTGTTTATTTTTATACAACAAGATTCTGTCTCCTCAACAACGATAATTTTAAATGTTTAAGAAATAATAGAATTGCAACAAACGTGCCAGCCCCTTAAACTATAAAAATCAAAAGCTTACACCGTAAGAGAAAACTGAGTGTGTGTGTTATCACACAATTTGTAGAAATTCTTTACAGAATGTAAAGAATCAAACACATGCACTAAAAGCCATTTTGACTGATTCTTTCGGCAGTAGTAGCACAAGGATGTGCTGTATACGAACCAAAGGATGGACTAAGACCACCAGGTTCACAGAGAAAAACGCTACTTTTCTCGTTACCACGCACTGCGTGGTAATGCAGTGATTAACGCACCAGCGTTACAATCACTATGTCGTGACGATGGGGCGGCGGTGACATGGATGGAAGATTAAACGCTGGTGCGTTAGCTACTACGTTACCACGCAGTGCGTGGTAACGAGATAAGACCTACGAAGAGCCTGCTTTTGTGGCTATCTTTTGCTGTTGAGCGCTTATTGCATCAACCACACTGCACTGACGTTTTTAATCGTAAATAACGACGAATACGGCGAGACAAACTGTCAATACCGATATTTATTAACGCGGTGATGGCAATCAATACCATGGCACGGTCAAATCGGATTTCTTCAAAGGCACTGTCCACATAAAAACCCAGTGTATAAATACCTAACATGCCGAGTATGGCGGTTTCTCGAAAAATGATTTCCCAGCGATAAAACAGGAAAGCCAGAAACTGGGGATATATTCGTGGCACGATTTCCCAGGCGAAAAGATTAACACCTTTCACCGGGTTATCCGGCAACACTATCGCATTGGCATAACGTCCACATAAATGACCAATGATGGCACCATTGTGCAACATCAAAGCAATTACCGCTGGCAGCATGGACGGCCCCCATAACTGAAGAAATATATACGCCAATAAATATTCGGGCGTGGAGCGCAACACCACCAGAAAACCGTGCCCCAGTTTTTGCCCGACAAAACCCTGAAAATGACTGGTGATGAGCGGGAACAAAATCAGCGCCAGCATGCCGCTTAATACCAGTGCTATCTGGGTTAATATTAATGTTTGAATAATGCCATCAAATGCCTGCGTCCAGAATAAGTCATGCAACCAGACCAACAAACCCTGCATGGCAGTAAAACTGTCCTCTGCCATGCGAACAGGATAGGGAATAATGTCTTCGCTGAAAAACCGTTTGACGTTAACCCAGTCAATTGCAACCGCATCGGGCAGCAATAAATAAATGGAAGCAATCAGATAAACAGGGATTAAACGTGGTCGCAACCACCAGCGCATGGTGGCAATCAGTATATAAAAGGTAAACAGCAACGCAGCCGCCTGTGAGTATAGTCCTTGCTTAAAAAACACTTCAAGATAAAAACCTAGCGTTGGCAGCCCGATGAAACCCAAAATCGTACTGGTACGCAAGCCACATTCAAGCCGGTATTGTGTGTAGTTTTTAAAATGCTCCCACACCAGCGGCAGTCGCGTATAAAAAAAACCACTTATTACACCGCAGCCAGCAGGCAAGGCGTTATAAGCTGAACGATCAGCCTCTTCCAGTATTTCAGCATAAACTTTGGCACAGATTGCAGCAAAGGGAATCGCTATTGCCAGCACGCCGGTTAATGGGTGCAGACCAAAAAACTGTAAAAAAATTAATGCCCAGAACAATTCGTGGACAGAACGCAAAATCGCGCAGCTCATATGAACCAGGCGATAATCAAAAACCAGCGCCAGCACAAAACCAAAAACGGCACCAATACTTACCCCTAAAAAAGCAAACGCCAGGGTTTGCATTAAGGCATGCGCTATATTGCTAACATCACTAAAGTCCGGGCTTAACAGTCCAGCGGCAAGGCGTTTCATCTCCTGCCACGGATGCAGGGTGGTGATGGCTATATCTGAAAATAATACACAAACCAATGCAATAAAAATAAACAGCAGACTGGTTTTTACTGCGCGTGATCGAGGATAAACAAACAATGCAGGTTTGCTCATGATATTAATCGTTGCAACGATTTACACATATAAAAATTGTAAATCATCTACGCTCAAATTCTTAGCCGATTGATCTATGGCAATAGCACCATTTTTAAGACCCACAATACGATCAGCAAAACACAAAGCCATGTCAACGTCATGCATTGCCAGCACCACGGTTTCATGCTGAGCATGAAGCAACTGCATGACTTTTTCGGCTAAAACCGAGTCCAGTGCAGAAATAGGTTCATCACCGAGCAGCACCTGATTGCCCTGAAACATTGCCCGGGCAATGGCGACCCGCTGCTTCTGCCCACCAGACAGTTCACCAGTCGCTTTAAAGAGTACCTCATCCAGCTCAAGTAATTTAAGAAGTTGCCTGACCTTTGCTACTAGTTTCCGCTGTGGCCAAAGCAGATTTAACAGGTTATACAATGTATTGTGCTGATTAAGTTGCCCCATATACACATTATGATAAACACTTAATGCTTCAACCAGGGAAACATCCTGTGGTACCAGCGCACAATACGTTTGCTGCTGCTGGTATAAGGTGGATAACAGAGTCGACTTACCCGCTCCGCTTTTGCCAAGCAGCGCCACATGCTCACCGGCTTTGATTGACAGGTTGATATTGCTTAAGACATCCATGTCTTTGTAACGTAAGGTGGCAGATTTTAGCTCAAAGGAAAATGACATGGTTGCATCCTTCATCCCGGCAAGCGAAGCATGAATTTTTGCATAAGTATTTGCCATGAAAGCCAGCTATATTTATATTTTCATTGTAAAGCAACATTTTAACTTGCTACTGTCATCTCGACCAGAGGGAGAGATCTTATACCACGGTAGTTCAAGATCTCTCCCTCTGGTCGAGATGACAGTAATGAATATAATTTTACGAACTAAGGTCTTTAAGTTAGGATGAATATTATGGCTAATCAGGAATACTTATACAAAAATTAATAGCATCTAATCAATAAGACCAATTTCTTTTGCTACATTCTTAATCGGTTTATAATCTTCATTGCTGGCAGGAATAAAACCACTGCGTGGGAAAGCGGCTAACAAATCAGCGTCGTTCATGGTCAACAGGGCGTGTCGAATTTTTTCCTTAAAGCCCTTACCCCAGGTATTATCAACATCGCCACGTACGCTCCACTGGTAGTCGGGGTAAGGCGGTGTCTTCCAGATAACAGATACTTTATTACTATCAATTTTTCCCTGCTTCATTTCACTTTGCCAGACTTTGAAGTTAACCGCGCCAACTTCATACGCACCCGATTGCACCAGTGCAATGGTGCGACTGTGATCGCCACTAAAACCGACTCGTGAAAAAACCTCTTTTGGTGAAGACTTAAAATATTCACGTACATAATATTCGGGCATCAAACGACCCGAGGTTGAACCCTTGGAGCCGAAAGTAAATACTTTGTCACGAATGCCTTCAGGAAAAGTCTCTGAAAATTGTAAGCCGGTAGCAGTGTTTGCAATAAAATAAGTTTCAAACTGTTTATCTTCAATGCCCTGTGCCAGTGCTTCAGAACCGCTGACCAGATCTCGCGCCTTAACCCCGGACAAGCCACCGAACCATGCCAACTGCACCTGATTATTTCGAAACGCAGATATTGCAGCCGCATAAGATTTAACCGGGATATATTTAACCTTTACCCCTAACTGTGTTTCAAGATAAGCCGCAACTTTACCAAAACGTTGCTGCAGTTTGGTTTCATCCTGGTCAGGGATAGCGGTAAAAACAAAATCTCTGCTTGGGTTATCAGCCCGCGCAAAAAGATTTACCTGTGCAAAAAGAAAAAATATAAATAATAACGATTTCATCAAAGACATAGTTTTACACCTCAGTAATTTCAGCCTGTAATTTCAGCAGCTTAAAACATTAAAAAGTAGCTTCTCAATAACCCTGGCAATCAGTTGTAGGGGGGGCATGCTTTTTTGCCCACGCTTTAGTTAACGGCTTCAACGCGTGGGCAAAAAAATATGCCCACCCTACAATTACTATCAGAATACGATACTGCCACGACTTATTGAGAAGCGACATTAAAAACTGGCAAGATAATGCACACTAAACAGGCGATCTTTGTCCAGCCATGTTTTTATGCGTTGAAAACCGGCTTGCTGCGCCAGCTTCTCAAAATGCTTTACGGTATATTTGTGTGAGTATTCTGTGACAATGGACTGATCTTTTTTAAATTGAAAAACATGTTCATTAATATGAACCTCCTGTTTCCGTAAGCTAACAAGATGCATTTCAATACGGTGTTTCTCCTGGTTAAAAAAAGCCAGGTGTTTAAACTGCTTAATATTAAAATTCGCACCCAACTTTCGGTTTATTCTAACCAGTAAGTTTTTATTAAACTGTTCAGTAAAACCTTTTTTGTCGTTGTAAGCCGCATTTAAAATGGCTGATTCTTTCTGTAAATCCACACCAATTAAAAGACCACCATCCGTACCAACCATTTTCCTTATCTCTTCTAACACGCTAACAGCCTGTTTCGGTAAAAAGTTCCCTATGGTTGAGCCGGGAAAAAAAGCCACTTTGTTGGTAGCGCTTACATGGTAGGGCAATTCCAGCTTACCGGTAAAGTCTGCACACACAGCATGTACGTTTAACCAGGTGAATTCTGCGGCAAGTTTTTGCGCTTCATCCTGCAAGTAGCGTTTTGAAATATCAATAGGTAAATAAGCAATCGGCCTGAGTGCATCCAGTAACAAACGGACTTTATAACTATCGCCACTACCCGGCTCAATAAGTAAACAATCTCTGCCCAGAACATTAACAATATCATCAATATTGTCGCGGATAATGTCAACTTCGGTACGTGTTGGGTAATATTCTGGCGTGCTGCAAATTTTTTCAAACAAACGCGAACCGGCTTCATCATAAAAATATTTTGGCAGGATATATGGCTCAGTGGCAGACAGACCCTGAATTATATCTGCACGAAAATCGGCAAGTTCCGGGTGTTGATCAAAAAACTGATAACGTTGTGAAAACGACTCCGCCATTTTTCTACTGCACCGCCTCTGCTCTTAGCTAGAAGCAGCTACACTATCGCAAACAAGATTGTGTCGCAACAGTAAAAACCCACGTTCTTAGAAAGTGGTTTTAGTTTCACCCTGTAAGAGTGTTTAAAACCAGTTTTCTGAGGAGGCTAGCTCATGTTGCCGCCTTCATCAATTTTTCTCGTTACCACGCACTGCGTGGTAATGCAGCGATTAACGCACCAGCGTGACAGCAATTTAGCCTGTCACTATTATCCCGTAACGCTGGTGCGTTAACTACTGCGTTACCACGCGGTGCGTGGTAACGAGATAAAACAACTAAATAACCTCTGATTAATTTTACATTATTCGACTGTAATACCGCTTGCTCAACGTGTAAGCTAAGAGGCCTGATAATAAAACAGAGTTATCGATTCTGTCTGTATGAATAACAGCAACACAATACCGGTTATCAAAGATCTTATACTCATTGGCGGTGGTCACAGCCACCTGTCAGTATTAAAATATTTTGCCATGCACCCAGTACCGGGTTTGCGGCTCACCTTAATCACCCGTGACTTACACACGCCTTATTCTGGCATGCTGCCCGGTTATATTGCCGGGCATTATCAGTACGATGAAGCGCATATTGATTTGCGACCACTGGCGCAATTTGCGAAGGCACGTATTTATCATGCTGAAGTTAACGATCTGGATTTTGCCAACAACCATGTTATCTGCAAAGGCCGCCCGCCCATCCATTTTGATTTTGTCTCTATCAATATCGGCTCAAAACCGGGCACTTTACATATTCCGGGTGCCAATGATTTTGCCATGCCAGTAAAACCTATTGACCGTTTTTTAACGCAATGGGAACAACTTACAAACAAAATAATAAATGCAAAAAACCAGTTCCATCTTGCTATCGTTGGTGGTGGTGCCGGTGGCGTTGAAATGGCGCTTGCTACCCAGTACCGCTTGTTTCAATTATTAAAACAACAAAACCGGTGTAATGACTTTTTATGTATCGACCTGTATTGCGACAGCGATGGCATTCTCCCCAACCATAACAAACAGGTTCAACAACGTTTCAAGCGTATTCTCAAGCAACGAAACATAAAAATACACACAAACCACCGCATCAAAGAAGTACAACAAAACCATCTGATAAACAGCGATGGTAAACGCTATTCTGCAGATGCTGTATTATGGGTAACCAATGCTTCAGCACCTGCATGGTTAGCAAAAGCCGGTCTTGATGTTGATGCGGAAGGGTTCATCACGGTGAATGACAGCCTGCAATCAACCTCACATAAAAATATTTTTGCTGCCGGGGATATTGCTGCAGTGCTAAATCACCCTCGTCCCAAGTCTGGCGTGTTTGCAGTAAGACAGGGGCCGCCGTTAGCTCGAAACCTGGCACGTGCAGTACAAAATGAACCACTAAAACCATTTACTCCACAGAAGAATTTTCTCGGGCTGATAACGACCGGCGATAAGTACGCGATTGCCTCGCGCAGTAACTGGTCACTGGAAGGTGCCTGGTTGTGGAAGATTAAAGACTGGATTGATCGTCGTTTTATGGACAACTTCAATAAACTGCCGGACATGGAACAGGATGAAACGCCAAAGTTTAATAAGGCAATGGCAGACCAACAAACCTTGCATGAGATTTCTGCTATTGCTATGCGCTGTGGTGGTTGTGGCGCAAAAGTGGGCAGCACGATTTTATCGCGTGTGGTTAACCGCCTGCAACCCATCAACCGTGATGATATCATCATTGGTTTAGCTGACCCGGATGATGCCGCTGTTACGGAGGTTCCCGCTGGCAAGCTGGTGGTACAAAGCGTCGATTACTTCCGCAGTTTTATTGATGACCCGTACATCTTCGGACAGATCGCCGCCAATCATGCACTCAGCGATATTTTTGCCATGGGTGCCCAAACGCAATCGGCTATGGCGATAGCCACTATTCCCTACGGCATCGAAAACCAGATTGAAGATCAGTTATACCAAACCATGTCTGGCGCACTGCAAGTATTAAATGCCAGCAACACCGCACTGGTTGGTGGTCATTCCAGTGAAGGCGCTGAATTGTCGTTTGGTCTATCGGTTACCGGTCTGGCAGATCGTGATCAGGTGATGCGCAAATCCGGCATGCAGACAGGTGATGTTTTAATACTAACCAAAGCCTTAGGCACAGGCACCCTGTTTGCCGCAGACATGCGACTCAAAGCCAAAGGCCGCTGGATTGATGCCGCGATAAAAAGCATGTTGTTATCCAATCAGGCTGCCGGTTTTTGTATGCATCGCCATGGTGCTAATGCCTGCACCGATGTCACCGGTTTTGGCCTGCTCGGTCATCTGGTTGAAATGACACGTTCTTCCGGAAAAAGTGTCACACTAAATTTAAACAATTTTCCCATTATGGAAGGCGCACTGGAAATGATAGAGACCGGTATTTTCAGTTCACTACAGGAGCAGAATGTGCGACTGCGACGTGCGATAAAAGACCCTGGTGAATTAACACAGCACAAACACTTTCCTTTGTTGTTTGATCCGCAAACTTCGGGGGGATTGCTGGCGGCTATTCCGGCTAATAATGCTGATGCGTGTTTAGCGGAACTAATTAAATCAGGTTATCCGACAAGTGTGGTTATTGGCGAGGTGACGGATGATGCAGAAAGTGTGGAAAGCGTTACTTTAAAAAATCGTAACATTTAGACCATAAATAGCTATGATGAATGTTGAAAATAGTACCTGAATCTTTCCGCTTCAACACATAAGAGACATTAAACGGCTTTTTCGGGCAATGAAAATAGGAGCGGAAACGGACCTTCGTTTACTTTTGTCGACCGAGTATTTCCGGCCAGAAGCGGACGTTCAGAAGAAACAAAAAAGGCGACAAAAAAGCCGCCTTTCAATATATATACTATTTTTAGTTAGTATTGATCACTGAGGTAGCGAATCAGATCGCTACTAGTGACAAGCCCCTGCAACTCACCACCGCCATTGGTAACAGGGATGGCGTGAAAATTGTTTTCGGAAAGAATATCTGCTGCCTGACGGATGGTGTCGTTGGCATTCAGGGTAATCAGTTCCTTACTCATGATGTCCTTGACCTGAAATTGCTGATCGATAATGGCATCAATCGTACGATCATCTGCACCGTTAATTACAACATTCAACTTCATCATATCGGTAAAACTCACCATACCAACCAGTTGTTCTCCGGACAATACTGGTATGTGGTGGATATTGTTGTCCACCATCATGTGACGAACTTCGCTTAAAGGTTGCCCTTGCTGAATGGCATTGATGTTGTTGGACATAACATTACTAACGGCTTCATTCTTCTTCATAAATATAGAGTCTCTTTGTTAAGTTTTTTGAAGGTTTAACTCTTGATGATACTCTCTCCAATCACACTTTTAGTTGACTTTTATCATGAATATTTTCGAATATTTATCAGTAATTTTTATGGACTTTTACGATGATAAGATAAAGCTATAGGCAGATATTCACCAGTCGGATATTTTAGAAAAATTCCACGAACGTCCGCTCAGCGTTTAAAGCGCTTAAAGGGGACGTAACTATTTGCCCTGATTTTCTTTAGGAGGCCGCCCTCTCGCTCGATACACAATGACGAAAGGTTTTCATTGGAATATGCTCCATTAATTGAGCAAAAACAAGTTTTCCTGTGTGCATTGCCTATCCCTAAAATTACAAAACAATGATAATTTTAGGACTTTTAAGGCTGTTGAAATCGACACCCCTTATCATAAGGGTGTTTTTACTATAAAATACAGCGAGTTATATAGATTTAGTGTAACTTCTCAATATTCCGTGGCAAAAAGGCGGGACTAAAGTCCCACTTCCGGTTGTAATAACGTTGGAAGCGGGACTTTAGTCCCGCAAGGACTACAATAATGAGCATCAATTTGATAAAGCCACGGCTTATTGAGAAGCTACGATTTAGTTTTTCAACGTTGGGACACTAGTGATATACGGCATGAAAAATTTTGCATTACAGGCAGGCGTAAAACTTCGGTTACAGTTCCCTAATGAACCGCAGCGTGGTCATTTTCAGGTAACGGTTATTGGTTATGTTGAAGGGTGTAGCATAATGATTACAGCACCCCAGAAAAATGGAAGTCTTCTATTACTGCGTGAAGGACAGCAGTTTGTGGTCAGGGTGTTATCCGGTACGCAGATCGCTGGTTTTAATTCTGAGGTTACAAAAGTTTATAACAATCCTTTTTCTTACGTGCATTTAAAGCCCCCGGTTAAAGTAGAGTTACAAAATATTCGCAATGCTCATCGGGTTGATCTGGAGATTATTGCAACAATACATAAAGTTAAACGTGATGAAGAAAGCGGTGAAATTATAAAGCCCAAAAACAACGAAACCATAGCAGCAAAAGTTAATAATATGAGCACTACGGGTTGCCAGGTACAAATGATAAAGCCATTGTCAGAGGACACCAATGAGCTGGCAATCACTACAAAAATCGTTGTTGTTGAGCAGAAAAGGATGTTAACTTTTGAAGCAGTGGTGCGTTCACACCGTGTGGTAGAAATAAAAGGTAGCAACTGGCACGTCTACGGCATGGAGTTTAATGAAATGGATGATGACAGACGTTTACTATTGAATTGTTTTATTTATGAAAAACTGGTTAAGAGTTTTTATAATGAATAATGAAGGGGTTTAAGTCTCTACAAGATTAGAGGCTTAAACTCGAGTTTTTATTAAATTAGCCATATGCGCAGCTGATAAATAAATCGCAGCTTCCTGTTATATTATGGATTTAAAGGGGACGGTTTAAAGGGTTTAAAGGGGACGTAACGAATGGCACTGCCTTAAGCGCAAAGGTTTGATAAATTTATAAAAAAAGGCTGATCAGGTGATACTCTAATTGTCACCAAACAAACCAGAGTCACCGGGAGATCAGCCTTTATGCATATTAATCGTTGCATAAGTTCTCGCATGATATTGTCTTTAGCTATCCAGCACATTTCCGATATATAATGTGTCTTTCATCTTGAAAAAACTTTTTATTAACGACTTAGTTCTTTGGATAGACCGCAGTATAGATGTGAAACTTTTTATCATTGCATCCTTGCTGGCTATTGGTAATTTTGATAAACGGGCTTTTGCATGATTCCATACCTGCTCATCAGGATTTAACTCTGGAGAGTATGCAGGCAAAAATGCCATCACAATATTACCTTTACTTGATCCCTTTTGAGAGGCTATAAATTCCTGAGTTTCTTTGCTGTGATGATGTTTTGCATTGTCGACGATCACAATTATTGGTTGACCAGCATCACCTTGAAGCTGCTTCAAGAATTGAATAAATCGTTTTGAGTTCATCCTTCCTTCAATAAAACTAAATCGCATATCCCCGCGAGGTGTTATGCCACTGATTACACTCAGCCCAAAGCGACCACCGCTGTCTTTGACTACAGGTGTTTCGCCAACCCTTACCCAAGTGAGTCCTCGGTGTGAATCGCTTCTAACGGATGCCTCATCAACAAAATATATTTGTGCGCCTAGCTTTTTGGCTTGTCTTACAACGTCAGGAAAGGTTGTATTAAGATAATGCCTAATTTTCTTTGGATCTTGTTTGTATGATTTATAAATGGGACGCTGTGGACTCAAACCAAGGTGTCCAAGCAAGCGACTAATAGAACTTTTACTGAGTTTTATACCCCTCTCAGAAGCAATCAATTCACGAATAATATTTAATGTCCATAAGCAAAATTCAAACTTGTGATTCAAGGGGTTTCCCATCGTTATAGAATCATACAGCCATTTCATATCATCAGCAGATAGTTTCCTTTTTCTGCCCGTTCTTGAGCCTTCTTTAAGTGCACCCCAACCTCCGCTACGATAACGCGACAACCAATCAAATAGGGTGCGCTGTGACAGGTTATAAACACGTGCGACTAAATGAATGGGTTCTTCACGTATTATTATAGCCTCTACGACTTCCTTTCTTTTTTTGCTACGTATTTCTGATCTTTTCATTCAATAATTATATCATGCGAGAACTTATGCAACGATTAATACTACTCATAAAAGGGTAAAGCTTCAACAATCACTTACCCAGAAATTTTGTCAAGAAACCACCCCTCATACATTTTTTAATCTGTTAACCAGTGCTGAATTACTACCTATTGTTGAGGACTCACTGCCCGAACATCGAGAGCGTTGCTTCCCACCGACAGAAACCTTATCGATGTTTTTAGCGCAAGCGATGAATGCGGATCGCTCTTGCCAGAATATTGTGAATGAAGCAGCCTTAACCCGTGCACTTTACGGAATGTCACCGTGCAGTAGCAATACGGGGAGTTACTGCAAAGCGCGCCGGGTATCCATGGTGTCTGGGTTAGTTTGTCATACGGGCAAGCACATGGCAGCAGCTGCATCGATATCCTGGCACTGGAAAGGGAGACCGGTTCGGTTGATTGATGGCACCACGGTAGAACTCCCTGGTACCAAAGAAAACCAACAGGTCTACCAACAGTCTTCAAAAGGATCGGGCGCGTCTTAAGCCGCATTGTGGGCATCATCTGTCTGGCCAGTGGTGGTTTACTGAATGCCGCTATCGGTTCTTTTTCAGGCAAAGGCTCAGGCGAACAAAGCTTACTGAGAACGATGCTGGATACTTTTACCGCAGGCGATATTGTGCTGGGTGATGCGTATTACAGTACGTATTTCCTATTGGCTGAACTGACGGCACGTCATGTGGATGCCGTGTTTGAGCAATATGGCGCACGCAAAAGACACGTCGATTTTCGTAAAGGTGAGAAGCTGGGTAAAAAAGATCATCTGATCACTTATGAAAAACCTAAGGTAAAACCTAGCTGGATGAGTCAGGAAGATTATGATGCTGCACCAAAAACATTAACCGTTCGCGAGCTTGAAGTGGGCCACAAAATCCTAGTGACAACGCTGTTATCACCTAAGATAGTCTCGAAGAAATCGCTTAAAGACTTATATCAGCAACGTTGGCATGTGGAGCTGGATTTACGTAATATCAAGACAACTTTAGGCATGGAAACATTGAGTTGTAAAACACCGGATATGATTGAAAAAGAAATATGGATATATTTATTAGCCCACAACCTGATCAGAATGACGATGGCTGAGGCAGCCTTTGTTTCAGATGTCTTACCAAGGCAATTGAGCTTTAAATATAGCTTGCAGTTATGGCGAATATGGCGTCAGCAAGTGGGCAATCTGGATGATCAAGAAAGCCTTAGTATATTGCTACGGTTGATTATCGAAAAAACCGTTGGGCAACGTCCGGGCAGAGTGGAGCCAAGAGCGATTAAACGATGGCGAAAATCCTTTCCTTTACTGACAAAATCAAGATCAGAAATGCGTGCAGAGATTAAAAAATACGGCCACCCTAAAAAACTAAAATGACTAACATACGCAAACAATTATGCTTAAGGCAGCGCCATTCGTTACGTCTCCTTTTCCCCCGTCCCCTTTTCTCCCTTGCGTTATTCGCGGACCAAAGCTTTTAAAATCATTTCATCTCAACATCACTACAAACCCATACCCTTCAACAAATCAACCCAGCCCTGTTTCTCTGCTTCACGTGTAAATAATCCCGCACATTGCGTACATTGTCGCTCCAATGTTTGCAAATACTCTGGCTCATTTTCTGCCTTTAATAACAACTCACGTAAGGCATCAGTGTCCTGAACCGGAAAATACCCGGCATAATTTTCACCCAACAAACCAACCGAACCATCAATATCAGAAGCAATCACCGGCAAACCTGCAACCGTGGCTTCTGATATGACATTGGCACCACCCTCCATCACAGAAGGCAACACCATCAGATGACAGGAACCATAAGCGCGTCTGATTTTCCAGTGCGGCACTTCACCAAACCAGTGATAACGTGGATTAGTTTTCATTTCATCCTGTGCAAGACCAGCCCATTCAGCATTATGCGCTTTACCAAAATGCAATACACGAATATGACTGCTTGCTGGCAAGTCTCTAACAGCATAAGCCACACGCATGGAATCTTTTTCTTCACGTAAATGACCAGCAACACAGATATCAAAAGTTTTTATTGAGCGTTTTGGTCTTGTGGGTAAAGCCATCGCTGACTGATAAATAACATGAACCTTGTGACGCACTTCTTCTGGCAGAACATTTTTTGCCAGTCGATGCAATGTCACCAACCTGTCAGCAGAGTAAATTGATGCCAGTGTCGGTTCAGGATGGCTTTTTAAAAAGCGGTATAGATCTGTGCCGGTCATCGCTAACACCAGTGGTAAATCCGGATATTGTTGTTTAAATGCGGCGATTGATTCAGCACTGCGCCAGGCATGCAGTGCCACCATCAAATCATACACAGTGCCATCCCAGTTAACACTGATGCTGACCTGATACCCTAGCTGCCTTAAAAACCCTGCCCAGCGATTTGCTGTCGCTCGATTTCCGTTTAGCGATTTGGCGGCTGCAGGTGTTATTATTCCTATGTGCATCGTTATATAATAAACCAAAATTAAAATTAGCCAAAACATGTTACAAACAAACCTCACTGAAACAACGGTCAATGCATTAATCAACGATATAAAAGATGCACGAAAACGCACGCTGGAACTTGTCAAAAATCTGGATCAGCAGCAGATCATTGGCCCGCAACTTGATATCGTTAACCCGCTATTGTGGGAAATTGGTCATGTCGCTTATTTCTATGAATTTTGGATTTTGCGTCACCGGGATGGTGCAAACTCTTTTCTTGCTAATGCCGATCAACTTTACGACTCAATCAATATTGCGCATAAAGACCGTTGGAATTTACCCTTGTTGTCACTACACGAAACTAAGTCGTATATGCAACAGGTACAAGATGCCGTTATCAATCGTTTACAAAATGGGTGTACAGAGCAGCAGGATATTTATCTCACCCGTTATGCTGTGTTTCATGAAGACATGCATACTGAAGCATTTACCTATAGCCGTCGCACACTGGGCTATCCGGTTCCGCTATTCACCGACAGCATAGTCGATGACGAGCGATACCATGCAGGATCATTTGAAGGTGATGCCAGCATTGCCGGTGGCAACTATCTACTCGGCGCAGAGCAAAATATCGGCTTCTGCTTTGACAATGAAAAATGGTCACATCCGGTAACCATTAAGCCTTTCACTATCGCACGAGCCGCAACCAGTTACCAGCAATATGCCGCTTTTATTAATGACGGCGGCTATAGCAAACAACAATTCTGGGATGAAAAAGGCTGGAACTGGTTACAAAAAAATAAAGTAACAGCAGCCAATGGCTGGAAAAAAGAAAGCAATGGCAACTGGTCAATCAAACACT
>CAZALW010000033.1:2592-16233 GCA_964485705.1 uncultured Thiotrichaceae bacterium | reverse complement strand
ATGCACCACTACTCCATCCTTAGGTCCGTAAACGGTGCATCCATGCACCACTACTGCCGTAACACGACAGGTGAACAATAAAAATGAATAGTATTAGCTATCATTTGCAATGGTTACAATGGTCATTGTTAAGTTTAATTGCGGGTGCTTTAACCACACTGGCATTTGCGCCCTTTGATTTAAGCTGGTTAGTCTTTTTAACGCTTGCTGTCGCTTTTTATTTCTGGAATAAACTACCTGCTAAACAGGCTGCAATGAGTGCCTGGTTATTTGCGCTAGGCTTGCAGGGTACCGGTGTGAGCTGGATTTTTCATAGCATTCACACGCACGGCAATGCACCGGTCTTGTTTGCTGTGTTTCTTGTTTTCTTATTATGCTGTGTTTTAAGCATATTCACTGCATTGTCAGCTTATAGTGTTAATCGTTATTTGCCGAACAAGCCTGTATTACGTTTAATACTTTTTTATCCCGCCAGTTGGGTCGTGTTTGAATGGTTGCAGGGTTATTTGTTTACCGGTTTTGCCTGGATGCAATTGGGTTATACACAAATTGATTTGCCCCTGTCTGGATTTGCCCCAATCTTTGGCAGTCATGCAGTGAGTGGTTTCGTCGCTATATCGGCAGGTGCGCTGGTTTTGCTGATTCAGCAGAGTGTTAAGCAAAGCAAGCAGTTAAAGCCTAAGTATTCTTTATCTGTGACATTGCCAGCCATTTTTCTGTCCGTAGCTTTGTTGTGGCTGGCTGGTGCGGGTTTAAAAACCGTAAGCTGGACAGAAAAAGCTGGCGACGCTATTAAGGTTAGCGTGGTTCAGGGGAATATCGCACAGAAAGATAAATGGAAACCACAGATGAAACAGTTAACGCTGGACAGATATCGTGAGTTAACCTTGGCGCAACAGGATATTGACCTGTTCGTTTGGCCTGAAACTGCAATACCGGCTTATTTGCATCGTGTTACGCCGTATATTCAACAATTAAGACATGAAATGAAACAACGTGATGCCGATTTATTGCTAGGAATCTTTGTTAAAAATGATGAAAATCGTGTGTTAAACAGTACGCTAAACATTCATGGTGACATCTATCACAAACGCCATCTGGTGCCACTGGGCGAATATGTACCGTTTCGTTTTTTAATGGAATTTTTTAACCGCTTTGTTGATATACCGATGTCTGATATTGATTCGGGTGCGGATGAACAGGCTTTATTAGTTGCTGCTGGCGTACCGCTGGGCATCACCATCTGCTTTGAAGAAGCCTTTGCACGTAATGTGATTCGAGATTTACCAGAAGCAAAACTGTTGATTAATATGAGTAATGATGCCTGGTTTGAAGATTCGCACCAACCGCACCAGCATCATGCCATTGCCCGTATGCGAGCGCTGGAAACAGGTCGTTATATGATACGCGCCACCAATACTGGCATTACTTCACTCATCGGTCCGCATGGAGAGGTAATCAAACAACTACCACAATTTGAAATAGCTGTGTTAAACGGTGAAGTGCAACCACTTAGTGGCGCAACCCCGTTTGTGCGTTTGGGCGACTGGTTGATTGTTGGTTTGTGCGTTTTGTTGTTGCTGGGGTTTGGCTTGAAAAGAGAAAAAGTAAAGGTTTAACAATCATTAGCCTGTCTGCGAATAAAACGATTATGTTCACAGCGTTTGCAGTTGGTGATTTTATCGCTAGTGAGAAATACTTTGGTTTTACCACAATTTTCACAGATCAATGTACCGACTTTGCTTATATCACCACTTTTATAGATTGGAACCTGTTCGGTTAATACGGGTTCAGTGTTGGGTTTTGCTAGTTTGAACTGCTCCAGTTTAATACGAGTATGGTTAGCTACGGATAGAAATAGCTCCATCACTTTGTGTTCGATGTCCTCAATATCCAGCAATAACCAGTCATAAAATTCTGCACTTGTTTCCATCATCTGTTCAGCTGCATCATTAATATCCCGTTTAATGTATTCGCCAATTTCATAGGCTTCTTCAGCGCTGACTTCACCTGAGCGTACAACCTGATATTTGGCCAGATTCAGTGCTTTTTGCATTGACATATCACCGGCATCAGCCTGTTCAAATGCATTACGCATTGCATTCATCATCTGGTTGTAGGCTGATATCAGGTGATTTGCTGATTTTTTATGTAATTGAATCATCGTATGCCTTGTTAGTATAGTCTCGGGCAGCCAGCTGGTGTATCCTTCCACTCTGTTTAAAGCCCTGCCCAGTTTGTTATCGGGCTACTCATTAGTAAGTAGTTATAGCCCAGAATTTTTAGGCTGTGTTAAGCCATCCGACGAACTGCACTTTTTATTAGAAGTAACTACTCAGGTAGTAGTTACTATTAGAATTGATTATGAATGAACAATACCAGGCTCAGAAAATAGAACAGCAAGTCCAGAAAACTTGGCATGAAAAAGCCACTTATCGTGCCTCTGAGGATACTAAAAAAGAAAAATTTTACTGCCTGGCGATGTTTCCCTATCCCAGTGGACGGTTACACATGGGGCACGTGCGAAATTATTCCATTGGTGACGTGATCTCACGTTTTCAGCGTATGCTGGGTAAAAATGTTCTGCAACCCATGGGCTGGGATGCGTTTGGTTTGCCTGCTGAAAATGCAGCGATCAAAAATAAAGTCGCACCGGCAAAATGGACTTATGAAAATATCGCGTATATGCGAGAGCAACTAAAACGTCTGGGTTTTGCTTATGACTGGGATCGTGAACTAGCCACCTGTAAACCGGATTATTATCGTTGGGAGCAATGGCTGTTTACCCGTTTATTTAAAAAAGGTCTGGCATATAAAAAAACGGCGGGTGTGAACTGGTGCCCCAATGACCTGACCGTGCTGGCAAATGAGCAGGTCATCGATGGTAAATGCTGGCGTTGCGATACAGAGGTGGAACGTCGCGAAATATCACAGTGGTTTATGAAAATCACCGATTATGCCGATCAGCTGCTTGATGACCTTGACCAGCTTGAAGGCTGGCCGGAACAGGTTCGTACCATGCAACGCAACTGGATTGGACGCTCAACGGGAGTGCAGTTGCGTTTTGATGTTAAAGACAGTGGTGATGAGTCGTTAAGCGTTTATACCACGCGAGCAGATACTTTAATGGGTGTGACCTATGTGGCGGTTGCTTTGGGACATCCGCTGGCAAAAAAAGCAGCGGAAAAAAACGTTGCGTTACAACAATTTATTGATTCCTGCAAAACCACCAGCGTGGCAGAAGCTGACCTCGCCACCATGGAAAAAAGAGGCATGGCGACCGGCTTGATGGCGCTGCACCCCATTAGTGGTGAGCCTGTGCCCATCTGGGTGGCTAATTTTGTATTGCTTGATTATGGCTCCGGTGCAGTCATGTCCGTGCCAGCGCATGATGTGCGAGATTATGCTTTTGCCAAAACCTACGGTTTAGCCATTAAACAGGTTATTTACCCTGCTGATGGCAGTGAAATTTCAGTCAATGACGATGCCTATGTTGAAAAAGGAATACTCAGAAATTCGGCAGAATTTAATGGTTTAACTTCCGAACGGGCAATCGATGCCATTGCCGACAAACTTGTCGCACTCGGCAAGGGTGAAAAACAGACTCACTATCGCCTGCGTGACTGGGGCGTTTCGCGCCAGCGATACTGGGGCACACCGATACCTATTATTCATTGTGAGCAATGCGGCACAGTGGCCGTGCCGGAAGATCAATTACCGGTGGTATTGCCAGAAGACATCGCATACGGTAATGATGTCGGCTCACCGATTAAAAAGATGCCGGAGTTCTACCAGACGAGCTGCCCGGAATGTGGTGGTGCGGCGGAACGCGAAACCGACACTTTTGACACCTTCTTTGAATCATCCTGGTATTACGCACGTTTTGCCTGCCCGGGAGCGACCACTATGCTGGATGATCGAGCCAATTACTGGGCACCGGTCGATCAGTACATTGGTGGCATCGAACATGCTGTATTGCACCTTTTATATGCCCGCTTTTTCCATAAATTAATGCGTGATGAAGGTTTGTTAGACAGTGACGAGCCGTTCAAGCGCCTGTTAACTCAGGGCATGGTATTAAAAGACGGCAGTAAAATGTCCAAGTCAAAAGGCAACACGGTAGACCCGCAGCCACTGATTGAAAAATACGGTGCAGACACGGTACGTTTGTTTATTTTATTTGCCGCGCCACCGGAGCAGTCTTTAGAGTGGAATGACGAAGGTGTAGAGGGAGCGTCACGTTTTTTAAAGCGATTATGGAATTTGGTGTTAACACATGTTAATGACAACACAGAGCCTGTTGCATTAGCACTTGATGGCCTGTCAGCCGAACAAAAAACACTGCGCCGAAAACTGCATGAAACCATCAAAAAAGTCAGCGATGACTTTGCTCGTCGCCATACCTTTAATACTGCGATTGCAGCTGTCATGGAATTAATCAATGAGCTGGCGCATTTTAATGATAAGTCGCAACAGGGCGTTGCAGTAAAGCGGGAAGCCATAGAAAGTATTGTTTTAATGTTATCACCCATCGTGCCGCACATTACGCAGCAGCTTTGGTATGACTTAGGACATGACGAATTACTGGCGCAGACAAAGTGGCCAACTTGTGATGAGTCTGCATTAGTGCGTGATGAAATCGAACTGGTGGTTCAGGTAAACGGAAAATTACGTTCAAAAATTAGTGTTGCCGCCAATGCTAATAATGGTGAGATCGAAACAATGGCGTTGGCGGATGAAAAAATTAAAGCAAATATTGCCGGCAAAACGGTTCGTAAAGTTATTGTTGTGCCCGGCCGATTAGTTAATATTGTGGCTAACTAATATGTCATTTGTTTTTTCTCAGGCAATGTTGCGAGCAACAAAGTTAAAACGTTATACAATAATTTTTTCACTGGTGTTTTTAATACACGCCTGCGGTTTTCAGTTGCGCGGTGCACTGAGTTTGTCTCAGGATATGTCACCAATGTATCTGCAGCAAAATACTTTATTTGAACTGGGGAAAGAACTGAGGACGCTGCTGACAAGTAATCAAATTCAGCTTACAGAAAATGCAACACAGGCAAAAGCAAAACTAGAGTTAATCAGTGAGAAAAAAAGTCGGCGTGTTTTGTCTGTCGATGGCAGTGGTCGCGTTAAAGAATATTTATTAAGTTATAGCGTTAACTTTTCGATAAAAAATAATCAGTCAAAAGACATAAACGAAGTACGTAGTCTAAACGATGCTAATTCTCATGATTCGATTTCCCATGATTCGATTTCAGTGGCACGCAGTTTGTTATTTGATCCTGATGCCGTCATTGCCGTGGTCAATGAATCCGAAATTTTGTACAAAGACATGCGGCGCGATGTCGCACGATTGATTTTATTAAAATTGCAGGCGAGTTCGGGGAAAAATAAGACACAATGAATGCGCGCCCGGATCAGCTTGTTTCAATGTTGAATAACACTGTCTATCCAGTTTATATGGTCAGTGGTGATGAACCACTACAGCAGATGGAATCGCTAGATTTGATTCGCGCGTTTTTACGCGAGCAAGGTTTCACGGAACGAGAAGTATTGGACGTTGATGCAAAATTTGACTGGCAGCAACTACTTGATGAAGCGGCCAGCATGTCTTTATTTGCCAACCGCCGTATTATTGAATTACGCCTGCCGTCAGCAAAACCCGGAAGACAGGGTGCGCAGATATTAAAAGATTATTTAGCACGGCCACCGCAAGATACCGTGTTAATTGTTAACGCCGGTAAAATTGATGGTAATGCAAAAAAATCTGCCTGGTTTAAAGCCATTGATAAAACGGGTCTGTTTATACAGTGCTGGCCGGTGCCGGTAGATAAATTACCCTACTGGTTAAAGCAGCGCTTTCGTCAACGTGATATGGATGCAGATAATGAAGTTCTTGAGTTTATCGCTGCGCATGTTGAAGGCAATCTACTCGCTGCCGATCAGGAAATTGAAAAACTTTACCTGGCTGTAGGGCCGGGGAAAATCAGTTATGCAGATGTAGCACAGGCGGTAACGTCACAGTCAAGATACAGCGTGTTCGAACTGGTTGATGTATTGTTAACAGGCAATGCTCAACGTGTAATCAAAATTATTTCAGGTTTAAAAGCAGAGGGCATGGTGCCGGTTATTATTAACTGGGCACTGGCGAAAGATATTCGTTTACTGGCGCAGGTAGCCGCGGAGCCGTCATCGGTTGATTTCAAGTTAAAACGCTCAGGCGTATGGCAAAGCCGAATTATCTTATTCAAATCCTGTCTGTCTCGACATCGGCCACGAACATTTCAACTCATGTTAAAACGTTGCGCTTATATCGATGCGGTAAGCAAGGGGCTAATCAATGCTAACGTATGGGATGAAATTGAAACGCTTTGTTTGCGTTTGGCGGGTACGACTAAAATAGCCAGATAAAATAATATTGAGCAAAAAACGCTTAAAACAATAGGTTGAGATTGAGAACTTTTCAGGCAATTCCCCTTTGTCCGTACAGCAGGATTTTTATACTAAAATAGTCGCCTCAAATCTAACAGCATTAATTGTCATGGCAGCACAAAAAAACCATCACCACAAAAACCAAAAATTTTAAACTAAAATACCAAATCATAATGCGCAAGAAATAATAAAAATGAATCATAGAATGGTTTGTTTGGTACAGCACGTGAGCGGTGACATTACGTTGCATATTGAACAAGCCATCCGCTATGTCAGTAAAACAGTTGAAGCAGTCAGAGAGGGAATGTCAGCGCCTCGGCGGTTCAAGGGCATTAAAAATGATATTTATTTTGCCGCCAGTGATTTGCAGTGTTATAACTTTCATGCCATTTAGAATAAGTTCTTCATTGTTGATGTTAATAGGAGTTTGAAAATTAATGATCTTTAAAAAATACGTTATTTCATTTATGGTCATTATTGCTGTGTCGTTCATAGCTCAGGGTTGTACTCCAGCAGGGTCAACGGAACCTACGGAACCTACGGTAGACCTTTCTAATTGGTATACCTATCAGGGTAATTCTTCCCATACCGGATATGTAGCTGTTGATTTAATGCCTGATGGTTTTTCTTTTAACTGGAGTACTGAAATAAGTGCTAACACATCACTCAACCCTGTGACAGTCGCTGATGGTAAGGTATTTGCTTCAACGAACACATATTTTGGCGAGCAAAAGTTGTTTGCATTAGATTCAAATTCTGGAAACATCATTTGACAAAAAGAATATCTGGATTTTCATAGTGTGCACCCACCTGCATACTCCCACAACTCTCCGTTAAAGGTCGCTAACAGCCACTTACAGTTAAAACCATAACCTGCATAACAAAAACCCTGGTTTTTAGAAATTCCCATAAATAAAATCACCTGATTTTTTCAGGATTATCTGAATCATTATCTCGCATCGGATATAATCTGTTTATAGAAATTTTATTGATTGATTAATTTATGAATGCGAATATTAAAACGGTAATTACTGATGTTAGTCATTACATGTCCGATGTGGGTCGGGCTGCCAGAGAGGCTTCCCGAGCGATAGGTAAGGCTAATACCCAGCAAAAAAATCAGGCGCTGGAGGCGATTGCTGATCAAATATTAGCACAAGCCGATAGCCTGAAAAAAGCCAATAAGCTCGACTTGATAGCCGGCAAAGAAAAAGGGCTGGATGCCGCTTTGCTGGATCGCCTTGAGCTAACCGGTGATCGCATAACGTCGATGGCTGAAGGCTTACGCCAGATAGCGACTTTGTCAGACCCTGTTGGAGTGATTACAAATCTAGCCTATCGCCCATCAGGTATCCAGGTGGGGCAGATGCGTGTGCCATTGGGGGTTATTGGTATTATTTATGAATCACGCCCTAATGTGACAGCGGATGCTGCAGGTCTTTGCCTGAAGTCAGGTAATGCAGTGATACTGCGAGGTGGTTCTGAGGCAATTCATTCTAATCAGGCGATTGCGGCATGTATCAAATACGGGCTTGACGTTGCTGGCTTACCAACCAATGTGGTGCAGGTGATCGAAACCACTGATCGTGCCGCTGTCGGCGAGTTATTGCGTCTGAAAGACTGCGTTGATGTGATTATTCCACGCGGTGGGAAAAGTCTGATTGAGCGTATCACTAATGAATCTGAAGTGCCGGTGATCAAACACCTTGATGGTATTTGCCATGTTTATATTGATGATGATGCTGATGTTGAGAAAGCGCTGAATGTCGCCTTTAATTCGAAAACCCAGCGGTATGGCACATGCAATACCATGGAAACGTTGCTGGTGGCGCAATCGGTTGCGGCTGAAATTTTACCTGAGCTGGCAAAAATGTATGTTGATGAAGGCGTGGAATTACGTGGCTGCGAATTAACCCTGCCGCTTTTAAAAGATAAAAATATTGAGATAAAAGCCGCTGTGGAAGAAGACTGGTCAACAGAATACCTGGCTCCCATCCTGTCGGTTAAAATGGTTCAGAATATTGATGCAGCAATTGACCATATCAATCAATATAGTTCGCAACATACTGAATCAATCATTACTGAAAATTACAGCAAATCACGCCGGTTTTTGCGCGAAGTCGATTCAAGCTCGGTGATGGTGAATGCCTCAACCCGTTTTGCCGATGGTTTTGAATATGGCCTGGGAGCTGAAATCGGCATTAGCACTGATAAGCTACATGCCCGTGGCCCGGTGGGTCTGGAGGGGCTGACCAGTTTGAAGTATGTGGTGCTGGGGGACGGGCAAGTCCGTCAATGAAAAGTGAAAAGTGAAAAGTGAAAAGTGAAAAATGGGGTAAGTGGGGTTAGGTTTGTGATTTTAAATTCTTTAGTTGTATGTTGAACATTCTTAATGTGAATGATTACATGTTAGCCAACATTGTTTTTCATTTTTCATTTTTCATTTTTCATTTTTCATTAAGATTCCGATTGTGATCGGAATCTTCGGCGGCACCTTCGACCCGATCCACTACGGCCATATCAAGCCTGCGCTCAGCATAAAACAGGCGCTGAATTTAAGTCAGTTGCGTTTTATTCCTAACCGTATTCCGCCACACCGGGAATCGCCCTGGCTGACTGCCCCGCAGCGTTTGTCTTTATTGAAGCTGGCGCTGAATGAATATGCTGATGTGGTGATTGATGAGCGTGAATTAAACCGTGATGGTCCATCTTTTATGGTCGATACGTTGAAGTCTCTACATGCTGATTTTCCAGAGGATGACTTGTGTTTAATCATTGGCCTGGATGCCTTTATGGGTATCACTGACTGGTTTCAATGGCGTGATTTGTTTGATTTATGCCATCTGGTGGTGACCACACGGCCTGGGTTTGCTGAAAATGCCATTAGTGACAAAATGCATGTCGAGGATTACCAGTTTCTGTCGGCAAAAATGGTCAAGCAGGTAGCTGATCTCAGACCGCGAGAAACTGGTAAAATCCTGCTAAAATCAGTTCCACAACTGGATATATCTTCTACTCAAATTAGAGAAAAACTGTTTAACAATGAGGATGTGAGCGAGTGGCTGCCAGCGTATGCATGCAAATTACTTATGAAGATCACCCATTCCTATGACCCATATCTATAACTGAAGGCTTTAAAACACATGACGAAGAACGGTACGACGAAGAACAACATGACAATTGATGAACAAAAAAAACTGGCAATCGATGCCATTGAAGACCTGAAAGCAGAAGATATAACGGTGCTTGATGTAAAAGATAAAACCACCGTCACCGACTGGATTATTATTGCTACCGGATCATCAAGCCGTCATGTTAAATCCATTGCCAACAACGTTATTGTTGAGGCAAAAAAAGCCAACCGACCGCCTCTTGGCGCGGAAGGTGAGAATGAAGGCGAGTGGGTACTGGTCGATCTGGGTGATGTTATTGTGCATGTTATGCAAAAACAGGTTCGTGAATTTTATGACCTGGAAAGTTTATGGTCGGTTGATGCGGTTGCACAACGCAGAGAGCAGGATGTTAGTTAATTGAGAATGGAGAATGGAGAACCAAACCTTAACCGTCAGTTATTTGGTTTTGACTTTAATTCTCAATTATCAATTAACCATTATTTTTCACTGTGAAAATAAATCTTATTGCCATTGGCAACAAAATGCCTGACTGGGTGGATATTGCAAGTGATGACTTCAGCAAACGTCTGCCTGTAACAATAAAAATCAATTCAATTTTATTGCCGTTGATAAAACGCGGAAAAAACCCGGATATCCCTCGTATTATTCGAGATGAAAGTCGAAAACTGCTTGCTGCCGTACCCAAAAATTCAATACTGGTGGTGCTGGATGGTCAGGGTCAGGCGGTAACCACAATGAAATTTTCTGCCATGTTAGATACATGGATGCAGCAGGGACAGGATGTTTCCATTGTCATCGGTGGGCCGGATGGTGTCTCCGATGAATTGCTGTCATCGTCCCGGCAGAAAATATCGCTTTCAAGTTTAACTTTTCCTCATCCTCTGGTACGTGTTATTTTACTTGAGCAGATTTACCGTGCATGGAGTATTTTAAATAACCACCCTTATCACCGAGCATAAACAGTTATCAGATGCTTGTTAAAATTAGAAAATGAATGACCCCACTCAAATTATCCTGGCCTCAGCCTCGCCAAGACGACGTGAATTGCTGGCGCAGATTGGTGTCAGAATGAGGATACAAGCTGTTGATATTGATGAAACACGAAAACATAATGAACCAGTGATGGCTTATGTGCAACGTCTGGCAATGGAAAAAGCCCAGCGTGGCTTCGACATCATTAAAAATAAAAAAAGATTACCGGTACTTGGCGCTGATACCATAGTTGAAATAAATGCTTGTATCTTAGGCAAGCCAGAAAATCGGCAGCAGGCAAAAAAGATGTTGTTACAACTTTCAGCGCAAAAACACACAGTGCATACATCAGTCGCTATAGTGACGCAGGAGAAAAGTGTTATAGATATCAGTAGCAGTCAGGTTTTGTTCAAGGCGCTGGATGACCAGGAAATTGAGCTTTATTTAGCCACCGGCGAAGCCGATGATAAAGCCGGTTCTTATGCTATTCAGGGTGTTGCTGCACAGTTTATAAAAAACATAAATGGCAGTTTTTCCGGGGTCATGGGTTTACCATTATTTGAAACCGCACAGTTGCTTAAGCAGTGTGGTATCACGCCATTAAACAACGCAAAATATAACTAATCATAAAACCTAAATCCTGCAAGTGATAGCACATAATATCTTGCACTCTATATGCACTATTACTTGCAGGATCTAGGTAAAACAATAAAATAAGAATTATGAGTAAAGAAATTTTAATTAACATTACCCCGCAGGAAGTACGCGTTGCTACTCTTGAGAATGGAATATTGCACGATTTATACATCGAACGCAGTAGAAACCGTGGTCTGGTTGGAAATGTGTATAAAGGCAAAGTGGTCCGTGTACTGCCTGGTATGGAAGCTGCTTTTGTTGATATCGGTCTTGAAAAAGCGGCGTTTTTACACGTCTCGGATGTTGCCCGGAAAAATACCAGACAGAATAATGCCAGCGAGGAAAACAAAAACCAGGAAAATAAAAACATGGGTGAGGTTGCGCATATAGGACAGGTGTTAAGAGAAGGGCAGGAAATACTGGTACAGGTATTGAAAGAGCAGTTAGGCACCAAGGGCGCAAGGTTAACCACGAATATAACTATACCGTCACGTTATCTGGTGTTTATGCCTAACGCGAACAATATCGGCGTGTCTTCAAGAATTGAAGAAGAAGAAGATCGGGAACGATTGAAAAATAGCTTAATTGAGCAGGAACACAGAATTAAAGATGCCGGCTATATATTACGAACCGCAGCGGAAGTTGCGGATAATAATGCCATTGCCAGTGACATAAAATACCTCAATCGCTTATGGGAAAATATTAATAATTCATCGGCTATAAAAGTTGGTAATGTCGTGCATAAAGATCTGCCTTTATTTTTACGTGTTTTGCGTGACATGGTCGATGAGGATCTTGATGTGATACGAGTGGATTCACGTGAAACCTGCTCCACCATGCTTGAATTTGCACAAAAATACGTTCCTGAGGTAGCTGACTTTATTGAGCATTATCCCGGAGAACGCCCGATTTTTGATTTGCATGGTGTCGAGGATGAAATTCAAAAAGGGCTGGAGCGTAAAGTCCAGCTTAAATCAGGTGGTTATTTAATTATTGATCAAACCGAAGCGATGACCACCATTGATGTCAACACCGGTGCCTATGTTGGTAGTCGTAATCTGGAAGAGACTATTTTTAAAACCAACCTTGAGGCAGCGCAGGGCATTGCCAGACAATTAAGGTTGCGTAACCTGGGTGGCATCATTATTCTTGATTTTATTGATATGTCCGAACAGGAACATAAACGACAGGTAATGCGCGCTCTGGAAAAGGCGCTGGAAAAAGATCATGCACGAACATCTATCTGCGAAGTATCTTCATTAGGGCTGGTAGAAATGACGCGTAAACGAACCCGCGAAAGTCTGGAACATGTGTTATGCGGCACTTGTCCTACCTGCGAAGGGCGCGGTACGATCAAAACTGCCGAAACCGTATGTTATGAAATTTTTAGGGATATTTTGCGTGAAGCCAGACAGTTTGATGCAAAAGAATTATTGGTGCTGGCAGGGCAGGATGTTGTTGATTTACTGGTTGATGAGGAGTCTAGCAGCCTGGCAGAATTAGAAGGTTTTATAGGAATTCCCATTCGTTTTCAGGTGGAATCATTGTTTACCCAGGAACAGTATGATGTTGTTATTGTCTAGTAGATTAATTACGAATTACAAATTACGAATTACGAATTGGGTGACTTTGGGTTGTCTTTTAGTTTTAACTAACCGTACCACTTTTTGTAAACGGTTTATTAACCGCCTGTGTTGCGTAATTAGTAATTAGTCATTCGTAATTATAATGAGAGTATTCATTATTATTTCCCTTGCAGTGATGCTAATTTCGGCTGCAGTAATATTTAGTGTGATACGTGCAGTGTTACCGCATGCAACAACCTATAAAAATGAAATTAGCCAAGAAATTAGCCGGCAAATAGGTCTGCCGGTTGAGATCGATTCTATCGATGCAGTGATTCGCGGGTTTTCGCCCAGACTAAAATTAATCGGTGTATCTGTCTTCGATAAAAAAAATAAAGACACTCTGTTTAACTTCCGTGAAGCGTTTGCTGAACTTGATGTTTATGCATCAATAATACGTGGTGAAATTATCATTGCAAATGTAGGCATGGTTGGCGCAGACATTTCAATAGAAAAGTTTTCCGACAGTGAGTGGTCTATTCAGGGCATAAAAATCACCCGTGACGGTAAAAGTGAACTCCCTGATCAGTTTTTGTATATGTTGCAAAATGCCGATTATTTATTGCATGACAGCAATATTTATTATCAGGATCATAGCGGAGAAAAATTAAAGTTAAATTTATTAGATGTAAACATAACGGTTGAAAATTTTAACAATAAACATGATATAAAACTTTCAATGAATTTGCCTCAGACATATGGACGCAATCTTTTTGTGGTTGCAAATTTACATGGTGGGATAGGTGCATTGGCTGGAGATATTTATCTAGAGGCAAATCAGTTAAATATCAAAAAGTGGAATAAAAGGTTTAACCTTTCAGAAGCGTATCAGGTTG
>CAZALW010000033.1:0-2582 GCA_964485705.1 uncultured Thiotrichaceae bacterium | reverse complement strand
CGCTGTTGTTGATGTTGATTTATGGGTTACGTTGATAAATAATAATATCCAGACATTAATAACACAGCTTGCGGTAAAAAATTTATCAATCAGTAATAATTCAACTAATAAGCAGTGGCAAACAGATTATTTATCAACAAAAATTCGTTATTCTAACGAGAGTGAAAATTGGAATGTAGCTGTTTCTGATTTTTATTTTGGCAAGCAAGCACAACCCGTCTGGGAAAAAACCGTTTCTCTTATCACGAGTTATGATAATGAGCATTATTATTTAACTGCAGATTTTTTACGCATTGATGATGTGCAAGCAGTGGCAGAAGTGTTTTTAAGTAGTAAGCAGTTGTCTGAATTAGACAGCTTTACGTCATATCAAATACAGGCAGATATATATAATATTAATCTTAAACTGCCATCGGTAATATCAAAACAACAGTTGCTGGAAAATCTTAACCTGGAAGCGTCAGTAACTGATTTTTCAATGTTTGATAGTAAAAACAATATTAGATTATCAGGGTTTGATGCTTTTCTGCGATATGGCAACAAACGTGCAGAAATTGATGTTGCAACACAGGACGCGACTGTTTACATAAAAGGTTTGTTTAGAGAACCCCTGTTTGCAAAGACTCTGCAAGGGGATTTGATCATCGAGTACCAGGATGATAAGTGGCAGTTAAACACGAATCGTTTACAGTTAAAAAATCGGCATATCAATACGTTCTCGCGTTTAAATATTCAATTATCATCAAGTGAAAATATTTTTGTTGATGTACAAACGGATTTTTATGATGCTTATGGAAAATATGCAAAGCATTATTTGCCAGTGGGTATCATGAAGCCCGCATTGGTTGACTGGCTGGATATGGCAGTAACAGATGGTTACGTCTCAGCAGGATCATTTATTTTACAGGGAAATTTGAATGATTTTCCATATTATCAGGATGAAGGGGTTTTCCAGGTTCTGTTTCCCCTGCAAGATGTCAACATGCAATTTCTCGAAGACTGGCCTGTGTTAACAGAAACATCAGCAATGGTTAAATTTCATAATCAATCACTTTTTGTAACCGAGGCAAAGGCTACGACACAGGGCGCTTTTTTAACTAATGGCTCAGCTCAAATCCTTGATTTAGATGATGCACACTTGACAGTGGGTACACAGGCACAGGATAAAACTGAGGCTGTGCAATCGTATGTGTACAATAGCCCGCTGGATGAAATACTGGGTGATGCCTTGCGTTTATTTCAATTCGATGGTGATAGCCAGCTAACGTTAAAGTTAGATGTGCCCCTTAATGCAGAAGCCAATACCCCTGAAGCAGAAGTCACCATTGATGGACAAATAAAATTTTTAAATGCTGAAATGTTTTTCCCCAATTTGGGATATGAACTTAGTGAGATTAATGGTGTTGTTAATTTTACCGAAGACAGTATTTTCGCAGATTCAATGAAAGCAAAAATGCCCAGTTCCAATAAACCTGACCATCAGGTTACCATTAGTGCGGTGACACAAGAAGGTCGTTCTGGCCGCGAAGTTGTGTTTCACCTTGATGGTGTAATGCAAACAGATTATCTATTGCAATATTATGAATGGCTGCCAGAAGACTGGATGTCAGGTGAGTCGATGTGGGGAATAGATATTGAAATACCCTATGAAGCTAAAGATTATCTGGTGCATATAAAGGCAGATTCTCTACTGGAAGGCGCGTTGTTTAAGTTGTCAGACAAGGTGAAAAAACGCCCTGATAGAAAAATTCGTTTTTCTACCCAAATTGATGTACTGGATAATGAAGGTTTGCAGATAAACGCTAAAGCATCAACAGCGTTAGCAAATAAAGTGGATAATAAATCCGGTGATATCTTTGACCTTTTTGCAGTACGTAATGAAAGTAAACATTGGAATTTTACTATTGATTCAGAGCTCATAACAGGTAAAGGGTCTTTTGCTGAAGGTCTTGGTAAAGATACAAGTATTCAACTGGCGTTTGACAGTATTGATCTGTATGCTTTGTTTTCTAGCGAAGGTGGTGATGGTACAGATAAAGATGCAAATAAATATAAAGCGGCTCAGCCATTAAACCCGTCCGATTTTCCGCCGTTGATCTGGCGCGCAAAAAAAGTATTGTGGGATGGGCGCGTATTCACTGATGTTAAAGTGGAAACAAACTGGCATGAGCATGGTATGTTAATTGATACCGTTTCATTTGTCGGTGCGGCTATGACTTTCAAGGCTCGAGGCACCTGGCTAACATCATGGCGCGGTTTACATGAGAGTGTTTTGCAGGGAACAATGACCAGTAGCAATCTGGGTGATACACTGGTTGGGCTGGGTCTTTCGCGTAGTCTGGATCACGGTAATTTTACTGCGACATTTAATTCTAAATGGTCGGCAGAACCACACCAGCTATCATGGGCGAATATGAAAGGTCGGGTTTCTTTTGAAATGTTTAATGGCGAAGTTCTTGATGTTGACCCGGGTACAGGGGGACGTTTATTGGGTTTATTTAATATTGTTAAACTAACCAATCGACTAATACTTGATTTTGATGACGTAACAGCTAAAGGTTTTGCTTTTGATTCGATAAAAG
>CAZALW010000032.1:0-16335 GCA_964485705.1 uncultured Thiotrichaceae bacterium | reverse complement strand
TTGATGCCTGTCGGTTTTTAATGGAAGAGTTGAAATCGCGTGCGCCGTTCTGGAAAAAAGAAGTGACGGATGACGGGGAACGCTGGGTACACAACGATATAACAGTGAACAGTGAACAGTGAACAGTGAACAGTGAACAGTGAACAGTGAACAGTGAATTTTAAAATGGGCGGCACGTATTATCACCCTTTTTTTGCTTGTGCTTTTAACTATTCACTATTCACTATTATCTATTCACTGTTTTATTGTATTAGAATAAACAAAGCCGTCTGTCCGCGTTGTACATTAAACAATATCTGCTTATCACCCTGCTTTACCATTTTCTTGATATCACTCAGGGTTTTAACCGGGGCACGATTTACGGATAAAATCAAATCACCTTTTCTCAACCGTGCATTCCAGGCGGCACTGCCACGAGCCACCTCGGCCACTACCAGGTAAGTATCACCATCTTCTTCATAGCTTTCAATTACCGCACCAGCTAATCTCAAGTTGAGTTTTTCACCGGCTATCGACTGTTCAATCTCATCCTCTATGTAGGCAACAAGTTGTTTTTTATCACCATCACGCAACACAGTAATATCCATTCTTGCTCCAACGCGCATTAAACCCACCATATTACGCATTGCAGAAGCACTTTTCACTGGTGCGCCATTAATATCAACAACCACATCACCTGCTTTTAATCCAGCTTTACTGGCAGCAGAATTCTCCACTACCTGCGAAATAACCACGCCCTGATGCATATCCAGACCAAAGGCACGCGCAAGTTCTGGCGTCAAATTTTGCATAATAACACCCAGCAAACCACGTCGAACTTCACCATATTCAATCAGCTGCTCGGTTAACTCACGCACCATGTTGATGGGAATCGCAAAACCGATACCAAGATTGCCGGCACCACCTCTTGAGGCTAATATCGCAGTGTTAATACCAATCAGCTCACCACGCAAATTAACCAGTGCGCCACCCGAATTGCCGGGGTTAATCGATGCATCGGTCTGTATAAAATCTTCATAACCTTCAATACCTAAGCCCGTTCTTCCCAGGGCACTGACAATGCCTGAGGTTACGGTTTGCCCTAAACCAAACGGATTACCAATGGCAACCACGAAATCACCGACTCGCAACTCAGATGAGTCGGCAAAAGGAATATGGGTAAGGTTGCCGTGCTCAATTTTTATAATAGCCACATCAGCTTCAGGATCGGAACCAACGATGGTTCCAATAAGTTGCTGACCATCATGCAAAGTCACGGAAATTTCATCTGCACCGTCGATGACATGATGATTGGTGACGATATAACCGGCATCAGCATCAATGATGACACCAGAACCGAGACTTTTTATCTCTTTTCTATGCGGCAAATTTTCGAATCCCTTAAAAAAACGCCTGAATAAGGGATCATCCAGCAATGGGTGATTTTGCACGTCAACAGAACCGCGGGTGGCAATGTTAACTACCGCAGGACGTGTTTTTTCTATCATCGGAGCCAGACTGGGTAATGGCTGACCGTCAACAAAAGCAGGCAGCACAGCGACCGCAACCGTGCTTATTGTTGCTGTAAAAACAACCGTGATAAATAATATTGCTGTTAGTACAAAAGGCCTGGCTGCTGACATAGATAACTCCTGATACTTAAAAGTGTTTCAGATAGACACACAAACTATACATTAGTTCGTGCATCATAGCGTGATTGATATAGTTTACAAGAGCACTTGATGTTACCCAGTCGAACTGATAAATTTTGCCACACTATAACAACTGGATAAAAACCATGCTCGATTCTAACCGTCTAAACTTCACCCGCCTAAGCATCACTCGCCTAACCAGCATTATCGTTATGTCATCTGCTCTTTTAGCATGCAGCGGCGATAGCAATAGTAGCGACACAGCACCGCTTGAATCACTACAACAACTTGATACATTAAAACAGAAAGCCAGTTACAGTTATGGCGTTGACATTGCCAGTCGATTGACAGAACAAGGTATCGAACTTGATGTACCAGCACTCAACCGAGGTATTGCTGACGCTTTCAACAATGTTGAACTGGCATTAAGCGAGGAAGACCGCTTGCAGGCAAAAACAAGCTTTCAGACTGTGTTACGTGATGCTGTGATTAAAAAGCAGGCGGATATGGCTAAAAACAATCTGGCTGAAGGTAAAACATTCCTTGAAGAAAACGCAAAAAAGGACGGGGTCATTACAACTGATAGCGGCCTGCAATATAAAATTCTGACCACAGGTGACGGCAAACAACCTAAAGCCAGCGACACAGTCACCACACATTATAAAGGCACCTTAATTGATGGCCGTGAATTTGATAGCTCTATCAAGCGCGGCACACCTGCATCCTTTCCGGTTAAAGGTGTCATCAAAGGCTGGACCGAGGCACTACAGTTAATGCATGTTGGTGATAAATGGCAGTTGTTTATACCTGCTGAACTGGCTTATGGCGCAACTCAGCGCAGTGAGTTGATTCAGGCGAATTCGACGTTGATTTTTGAGCTGGAACTACTTGGCATTAAAGAGTAAATTGTCAGAAACAATTTATCACGCAAGTCCCCAACGGGAGTGAGTATCAAGGATGATACGAATAATAAAAACTTATTTTTACTCAATATTCTGAACATAGAATATCCACTTATTTTTCTATTATTTTCAACTGGTTAAGTATTTTTATTCGTGGTGAACTTCGGTCATCTGTCACCGTTTTTGTCACCACTTAGACGGGGTGAAATTTATTTAACCACTTTCTACACACATAAAAAAACCACGCCGAAACGTGGTTTTTACAATCTATATGGCGGTGTGTTTTAAGCAGCTTCAGCTAGATCTATTTCAACATCAGTAAGCGCTTCAATCATCGGTTTTATGTCTTGTGCAAACATGTTCATTGTACCATCTGGAATTTGCTTAACCATGTAATTGACAAACTCGGCTATTGAAATAGTCATATCTGGGTGAACTATGTCACTCAAATATTCAGTAATCATATAACGCACACCTTTTATATTAAAACCCATTAACTCATCACCAGCACTTAATGGCTTCAGTTCTGTGACATGCTGGTTAATGCGAGTTTCATAAAAACTACAGTCACGAATTTGAACACGAATGCAATCCATATGCTTATCATAGTAAGCAAATGGCTGAAACTCATTTAAGTTTTCATGCAAAAATGCCGTCAATTCCGGCATCTCCTGCTCGGTTGCATTTGTAGTTTTCATCATAATACTCCAGTTAATTTATTTTTATAGTTTATAAGATTCATTTATTTAATAACTTTAAACTTACTTATCTTGCCTAGATATTCATCGTATCTATCAAGCCAGTTTATTGGAGCCCCTTGCAGCCCCTCGTCCTCTTTGACCCAGCACCAGCGCTCAATCCAGCCTTCAAATTCAGGCCATTCTTCCTTGTGTTTGTTTAAATTCGGCGAAACAAAAACTTGAAAAACGTAACCTTTCGGCACGTCTTTCTGAATTACATTTTTACCATCATACTCATAATATTGGTTGGGTCTCCATGTATATACCCTTTTTATTCTATCGGCATGATGATCGCCATCTGTATCTAAATGGCGAGAAAGTCCTTTAAAAATATGCTCTGTCATAATTAAGTGAGGGCAGACTATCTTGTAGAACTCAATAATTGCTGCTCTCCGACCTAACTTGGCATACGTCTCCCTTAAATCAGATTCTAATAGACCTAGTTTTACCTCGGCCTTTCTACCACCCTTACTTTCTATCCAGTTTGCCTCTATAGAATAGGCATATTTGCCGTTTCTACATATATAGCTGTCATTTCCCATCTATCAACCTTTATTGCCATTAATACAGGCACAAAAAAAACCACACCTTGCTCAAGGCTGGTCTTAGATTGCGTAGTTATTATTGTTTTATCCATGCGACTCACTCACCAAAAAAAGGAAAATACTGTCACAGATACGCTTTTTCACACGATTTAACACGTTTTTCACGCATTTACACGCTACAGTGAGAATATGCCCGTTTTTTAAGAAAATGCCAATACGTGGAACAGGGTGTTAGCCCAAAGTAGTAATGTCCCCTTTAAACAATTTGAAACCACCTGAAACATTACTCAATATTCTGAATCTGTTCACGCATCTGCTCAATCAGCACCTTTAATTCCACCGAGGCATTGGTGTTGGAAATATCCGCTGACTTTGAGCCTAAAGTGTTGGCTTCACGATTCAATTCCTGCATTAAAAAATCCAGCCGGCGACCCACCGCTTCGTCATGGTTTAACACGTCCTTGATTTCTTTTAAGTGACTATCCAGTCGATCCAGCTCTTCTTCGACATCCATTTTTTGTGCTAAATGCACCAGCTCCTGTTCCAGCCGATCGTGACTCACTTCGATGTTTAATTCATCCAGTCGATCACGCAATTTTTTCTGGTAACGCGCCTGTATCTCAGACATGTTCTCGCGTGTTTGTTTGACAATTTGTCCGATTGATTCACAGCGCTGCAAAATCAGATCGCGCAAGCGCTCGCCTTCACGCTCGCGGTTGGCAATCAAATCATCTAACGCTGCATCTAACCCTGTTTCACAGGCAGCTAAAACGGACTTCATGTCCAGCTTTGATTCCTGCACCACACCGGGCCACTGCAACACTTCTATCGGATCGACTTCTGAAGGCTGGTGTAACATGTCATTTATTTGCTGACAGGCATGGATGACCGACTTTGCCTGTTGCTGATTAACTGTCATGGTTTCTGTCTGCTGGTCATTAGTATTAAACCGCAAACCACATTCCACCTTGCCGCGTTTTAAGCGCTGTTGCAGCATTTCCCGGAAGCGCATTTCGTTGCTACGAAACTCTTCCGGTATTCTAAAATGCAACTCAAGAAAACGGTGATTAACACTGCGAATTTCCCAGATAAGTTCACCTTCATCCAGGCTTTGCTGAGTGCGTGCAAAGGCTGTCATGCTTTTTGTCATGCGACACATTCTCCATTAATTTTGAACCAGCTTACCATGCTCACACTAACGAGACAGGTCATCCTTTAATTCGTCAGCCATGTATAATACCCGCACTTAAAAATTTGAGATTAAATCTATGCGTCCAAGCAACCGTCAAGCAGATGAAATGCGAGCCATCTGCATTACCCGAAATTACACAAAACACGCCGAAGGTTCGGTATTAATTGAGTTTGGTGATACCAAAGTCATCTGCACTGCCAGCGTCGAGGAGCGAGTACCCGGCTTTTTACGCGGCAAAGGCCAGGGCTGGGTAACAGCAGAATACGGTATGTTGCCGCGCTCTACCGGTTCGCGTATGCGCCGTGAGGCTTCCAGTGGCAAGCAGGGTGGTCGCACCATGGAAATACAACGTTTAATCGGACGTTCACTACGAGCGGCTATCGACCTGAAGGTTTTGGGTGAAATCACCATCAGCCTGGACTGTGATGTGATTCAGGCCGATGGCGGCACACGTACCGCCAGTATTACTGGCGCATGGGTGGCATTAAATGATGCTATACAGTATTTACAGGATAAAAAAGTCATCAGCAAAAACCCACTGCACCATCAGATTGCTTCAGTTTCTGTTGGTATCTTTAATGGCACGCCAGTGCTTGATTTAGATTATGACGAAGACTCCAATGCAGAAACCGACATGAATGTGGTGATGAACAGCGACAATGGTTTTATCGAAGTTCAGGGGACGGCAGAAGGCCATCCTTACAGCAGAGATGAACTCAACAGTATGCTGGCACTGGCTGAAAAAGGTATTACGGAGCTGTTTGCTGTGCAACAGGCAGCGATTGAAGGTTAAGACATAATGAAAAAAATCACCCAGATAATTCTCGCCAGCGGCAACGCCGGCAAAGTGCGCGAAATTAATAAACTGTTTGCCGATAGCGGCATAGAAATTGTGCCACAGTCAGAATTCAATGTGCCAGAAGTGGCCGAAACCGGCACTACCTTTGTCGAAAATGCCATCATCAAAGCACGCCATGCGGCAGAATGTACTGGTTTACCTGCTATCTCCGATGACTCTGGTATTGAAGTGGATGCACTGGACGCAAGGCCTGGTGTTTATTCCGCGCGTTATGCCGGTGAAAATGCCAGTGATGAAGACAACAATAATTTAATGCTGAAAGAATTAGCAGGTGTCGCAGAAGCAGAACGCACTGCTCGTTATCAGTGTTTGATTGTGTTTATGCGCTCTCACACTGACCCGGTGCCGATTATCACCCAGGGCAGTTGGGAGGGCAGTATCTTACAAGAACCACAGGGAGATGGTGGTTTTGGTTATGACCCGATTTTTTATGTGCCCACGCATGATTGCTCAGGTGGTGAATTGCCGCTGGACGTTAAAAACACCATGAGTCATCGCGCCATTGCGTTGAATGCTATGTTGGGCGAGTTTAAGAAGCACAAATATATTTAAACCAGTCGACCTCTCGTTCCCACGCTCCTGCGTGGGAACGCATACGCGGGCTAATAACCTGAGCATTGGCGGTATCCAGCACCAGTAGCATGTGGAATATGTGGGGCTTTTTGGCACTTCTCACTGATGGTGAGTGAGATAGGCATTCCCACGCAGGAGCGTGGGAACGAGAAACAACTAAACAACTCTGCGGTTCAAAAGCTTTTAATATGCCCGTTCTACTTTGTAACAATATCAATCTTAAACACCTGAAAACCTTGCTTTATCGTTACGGCATGACAACAAACACCGTCAACGATAACGCCCCCATTCCCGGCAGCTTCTGGCAACCACCAGAAGCGGGGTTGATTGCTGATACGCTTTATATCCGAAACGACACACCGGTGCATTCTGCACTGCACGAAGCCTGTCATTATATTTGCATGGACAGTACGCGCCGGGAAAAGCTGCACACCGATGCAGGTGGCACGGCGATAGAGGAAAATGGGGTTTGTTATTTGCAGATTATACTGTCTGACTTTATTCCTGAGATGAAACGAAACCGTATGTTAAACGACATGGATGCATGGGGTTATTCTTTTCGCTTAGGCTCAGCCAAAGCCTGGTTTGAACAAGATGCAGAAGATGCGTTTGCGTGGTTAGTAAAAAACAAAATCATTACTGCAGAGCACAAACCAAGCTGGGCTGTTTGTAGCTAAAATCAGCAGGCTGACCGCTACCCTCTACGCCAGTATTTTTTACCTTCAAGTTTAAGATAAGCAATCAACCACGCCAAAGCCGGCAACAGCAAAATTGCACCCAGCATATTGACCAGGAACATGAAGGTAAGCAGTATGCCCATATCTGCCTGGAACTTGAGCGGAGAAAACATCCAGGTGGCTACCCCTATGGCGAGGGTAATACCGGTAAAAACCACCCCGCTACCGGTAATGGATAATGTATTTTTATAAGCAGTAGCAAGGCTTACACCTTTTTTCAGCTCTTCCTGAAAACGGCTATAAATATAGATACCATAGTCCACGCCAATGCCGACACCGAGCGCCACCACCGGCAAAGTGTTTACTTTAAGGCCTATTTCCAGCAAATTCATTAACGCATAAGCCAGTAGCGAAACCAGTGCCAGCGGCAGCACAATGCAAGCGGTGGCACTGATAGAACGGAAAGTTACCAGACACAGAATAATAATGGCACTAAACACATAGATAAGCATAGGGAACTGCGCTGCTTCCACAGCTTCGTTGCTGGCAGCCATTACCCCTACATTGCCGGTGGCCAACATAAACCGTATCTCAGCACTGCCGTTACTGTTGGCATCACTATCGCGAAACGCCTTCACCGATTCTATAACAACATCAATGGTTTCTGCTTTGTGATCCGTGGTAAAAATCAGTACTGGCATGACACTGCAATCATCATTGAGCAGACCGGTACTGGTGGGCGTATAGGCGACAGCTTCTGCCAGGTTACTTTGATTGCGCGACAACACCCGCCATTTGGGTGAGCCTTCATTCCAGCCGGCATTAACCAGTTTTGCCACACCTGCCAGACCGATCACCGACTGTACCCCCGGGGTGTTACGCATATGCCACTCGAAATTGTCCATCCGACTCATGATGTCGTACTGAATACAGCCCTCCTTAGGGACTTCAATAATAGTGGAAATAATATCCACACCAATGGAGAAGCGCTCGGTAATAAGCTTGCTATCGAGGTTATATCGTGAATCCGGCCATAGCTCGGGTACACCGGCATGTAAGTCACCGATTTTTACATCTGTGCCTTTCCACAGCCCAAAACTCAACAGAACCAACGCTACTAAAAGAACCACAGTGGCACCTTTGGTTCTCGAAACCAGTGCCAGACGAGTCCAGGTTCGCGCCAACTTCGCTTTACGTCGCGCCAGTTTCCGGCGGTAATCATCGCCCAAATTCAGGTAGGAAAGCATTATCGGCAACAGGATCAGATTAGTGAAAATAATTGCTGCCACGCCGACACTGGCAGTAATGGCCATTTCCTGAATAATACGAATTTGAATCAGCAGGATGGTGAGAAAACCGATGGTATCACTGGCGAGAGCGATACCGCCGGGAATGAGCAGACGACGGAAACTTCGCCGACTCGCCTGTTCGCAAGAACTGCCATCAACCATTTCCGCCCCCATGGAGCTTATCATCTGCACCCCATGACTTACTCCTATAGCAAAAACCAGGAAGGGAACAAGAATAGTCATGGGGTCGATACCAAACCCCAGCAATGGCAACATACCCAACTGCCAGGTTACCGCGACCAGAGAGCAGGCCAATGGCACCAGCGTAATTCGCAGCGACTGCGAATAAAAATACACCAGCAGGGCAGTAATAAAAAAGGCAACGATAAAGAACAATATCACTTTACCAGCGCCATCGGTGATATCACCGATCATCTTGGCGAAACCTATAATATGTACGTTAATTTCATCACTCTGGTATTTGCCGCGAATCTTCTCCTCAAGTTGCGCCGACACGGTGACATAATCGAGCTTCTCCCCGGTCAGCGGGTCTATTTCCAGCAGTTGTGCGCTGATGATTGCGCCACTAAAATCATTCGCCACCAGTCGCCCAAGGTAACGCGACTTCAGCAGATTCTGGCGTACCTGAGCCAAACCTTCTGGCGTATTGCTAAAATCAGAGGGAATCACATTACCACCAGCAATACCATCCTCGACCACTTCGGTAAAACGCACATCCGGCGTGAACAGAGAACTTACCCGTGAACGGTCAACACCGGGGATAAAAAAGACTTCATCCGTCACCGCCTTGAGGGTATCGAAGAACGCCGGGGTAAAGATGTCACCCTCATCTACAGTTAGCGCAATTAACACTCGGTTGGCACCACCGAACTCCTTGTAGAACACAAACGTTTGCATGTATTCGTGTTTCAGCGGCAGCAGCTTCAAGAAACCAGCATCCACTTTCAGGTTGGTGGCAGAGTAGCCCATGAACAGAGTCATTACGGTGAATATTGCCAGTACCCAGCGGCGGTTATCAAATACCAATCTTTCGAGTAAAGCTATAATGCCCTTAGTTGGTGGCTCACCTTGTGTTGGTGTTTGCACCTGCGTCTTATGCACACTGTTACTCATTCACCAGACTCCAACTCTGCTAGAGTGATCAGCCGTACGCCAGCTTCACCTACCAGTATTAATCGTCCTTGCCCGACGCTAAGAATAGCGGTTATCCCCTTGCGATCAGCCTGAGAGTGTAGTTGAAAATTTTGCCCATGGTCACGGCTGCTAAGAACGGCACCATCCATGCCCACAATCAGCACTGTTCCATCTGCCAGCACTAAACCATCCATCAACAGTGCATGCGTTGAGGTTTTCAGAAGATGCCAGTTAGTGCCAGCGTCACTGCTGCGAAACAAATGTCCGCGCAAGCCGAACAGTAACAGACTATTATCGTGCAGTGGCAATAGCCCGAACAGAGAACCCTCATAAGGCGATTCCAGCGTCTGCCAGCTGTTGCCGCCATCCATCGAGCGATAAAGCATACCCGCCTCGGCGCTGAGATAAATACCGCCATCTGTAACAACGCTAAATTTGTTCAGGTGGAAATCATCGTCTGCATTCACCTGCTCCTGAGTCCAGCTTTCGCCACCATCTCGGGTACGTAATAACAGGCCATATGCACCCACCGCAAAACCTTCGTCTGCATCACGAAACCAGACATCCAGCAACGGGGTTTCATCCAGTGGCGCATTTCGCAATAACGACCAGTTGCGCCCGCCATCCTGGGTACGCAAGACCACACCATCGTGACCCACCGCCCAGCCCAGTTGAGCATCGTGCAGATGCACAGCAGTAAGAGTCTTGCGAGTTGGCACACCAGCCTGAGTCCAGCTTTCGCCTCGATCATTTGACCAAAGGATATGGCCACGCTCACCGACCACCACCAGAAGGTCGTCACTCTGCGAAATGTCTAATAGCAGTGATTTTACCGCCAGCGGTGCGATAACTGAGTATTGATTCGGCTTATCAGATGAGATCGCCTGTGCCAGTAGTGGCATGCTTGCTGTCAACAGCATCCAGCTGAATATCAGTAGTAAAATTCGCGCAAGCTTATGCATAATCTCCTGGTGTTTTTAAGTTTTACTTTGATAGAGCGAATGACTGCTTACGGTCATAAGCGGACACACAGAAAAAACAAACCCTCCTAACCTCCCTTTCAAAAAGGGAGGGACTAAAGCCTTTTTACCTCCCCCTTTTTTCAAAGGGGGATTGAGGGGGTTTAGTTTTTAACGTCCGCTAAGTGTCGAAATCAGCCATTCCATATCTGATACTGCCTGTCAGATAAAATCCATGCCTATACACAATCACTTAGCGCCGACCCTCTCGACGCAGTGCGCTTGTGGTGAAATCTTTTTTACTCAGCTCTGCGTTAAAGTCGTACATTTCTTCTTCGTTATTCAGACCCAACGCCAGATATCGACCGGACTGCAGGTCGTAGTGGGCTTCTACCGTATACCAGTAGTTAGGGACATCGTAATAATTAATGGCATGACCTTCCGATACCCGCCAGATCTGGTCGCGGCTGTCATACTGATCCACCAGCAATACCTGCCAGGAATCTTCGTCGATATAAAAAGTACGGCGTTTGTAGATGTGCCGAGAACCTTCTTTGAGGGAAGCATCCACCACCCAGACTCGATGCAGTTCGTAACGCAGGTGATCCGGATTCAGGTGTTTAGGAATCAGCACATCACTGTACTTCAACTGCTCGCTATGCAATTTGTAGGAATTGTAAGGCACGTAGATTTCTTTCTTGCCGATCAGTTTCCAGTCATAGCGCTCAGGACTGCCATTGAACATATCTAACTGATCGCTGGTACGCAGACCGTCCGCTGCGGTACCTGGATTATCAAATGCCACATTAGGTGCACGTCGTACCCGGCGTTGCCCAGGATTGTAGATCCAGGCTTTGCGGTGTTCTTTCTCCTGATCCAAAGTCTCGTGAACCAGCAGAATACGACCCGCCAGCCGAGCCGGTGATTTTACCCGTTGCTTAAACCGCCCAATCACATTTTCCAATCTCTCTTCGGTGGCATCAGGAAGCTGGTAATCAAACAGCACATTTTCGTTGATACTCACCATGGTGTAATCGCCACCCCGAGTCACCGCTGCCGAGCCAAAGTTTCTTTCCAGAGTAGCCGCTCGCCAGCGTAAAATGTGATTCCAGATTACTTCGCTACCACTTGTTGGAAGTGGAAAAGGGATACCAATAATAGCACCCGTTACCCCGTTGCCGCCTTCACTCAGCTTCGCGTTGCTGGCATTTTCAAGGGTTGCATCATAGATATATTGTGGTGCAGCAGCACTGCGATGGCTGGGATACACATTCATCTGGAATGTATCATAGGTTTTCAGTAGTGCCCGTTGCCCCGGCGAAAGCTGCTCTGCATATTGCGCCATATTTTCACTGCTGATGGTGAGCTGCACGCTGTCATCAGCATAGGGGTCTGGGTGGTGATCACCAGGCTTGTAGCTGGCAGGCGCTGTCACACCGCCTGTCCAGGCGGGAATCGTGCCGACGGCATTACCAGCACGCTCAGCGCCAAATGGCGTTAATTCATTGCCCAGTTTTGCTATCTGCTCTGCCGATGGGGCTGCCCAAGCCTGAGCCCAGGCCACACTTAACAACATAGCACTTGCAAATAGCAGGGTATTCTTCAGTTTTTCCATCTTTAATTTCCCCAGGTTAAATTTTTCCACGGTTTAATCCTCTTTTAGAATGCGTACTTGACGTTGAATGCCACGAAGTCGCGATCATTAATCAAATTGAAGCGACCCGCACCGGAAAATTGTGTATAGCTAAGATCCGCAGACCAGATACTCTGGTAGTTTGCACCCAGACCTAAAGTTACTGCCTGCCGTCCTTCCAAAAAGCTGCCTCCCGGCCCCGGTGAATTACCCTTAACATCCTGTGAATAAGCAACGCGTGGCAGTAAATTCCAGGCACCGATGGCGTTATCAAACTGCAAGCGCCCTACCAGGCGGTATCCCCAGGAGGTGGCATCTGCAAATCGGCTGGCATCTTCAAACTGCCCTGCGGCAGGGCCGTGCGCCCCTGCCAGTGTTTCGTTGCCACTAATATACGTGCCGGGTGCATCCAGACGAAGCTCGTTTTTGTCGGGCATGTTATTAACGATATTCACCCCGACTTCAGCCAGAAATAAGAATTGGGACGCGCCCAGTACCTGAGGCACCAGACGGGTGACGGTAGCCTGCACCTGAGTTACGTCGCGCAGAATGAAACCGGGAATGTCCTCGTTGGTATCGTAAGCATTGCCATTATTGAGAAACTGCGACAGTTGATTGGGCACGAAATTGTTACTTAGTGGCGTCAGCGCAGCGAACAGCAGTTCCACGTCATCTACCTGCAGAGGCACGTCAAGACGGTGGGAAACTTCACCTTGCAACGCCCAGTTATTTACCGTGGTATTGAAACTAAGACCGAACAACTGGATATCTTCCGGGTATTCAGTCCGGTAACGAGCGGTGCTGGAATAGGCATTAGTGGCATTGGCATCAACCACCGGGTTTGCGCCCGGCGCGACACCGGCATCAACATACACCTGCATTGCCGCAGTGCGCCCTGCCTCAGTACCCGTTCGCGCACTAATGATAGGTAGTCGACTATGGTAATTAATATAGTAGAAGCCAAACTCGGTGTCATTCCAGTCGGGAACGAAAAGCCGATAGGCAAGACCAAACTGACCGCTATCCTTCGGCGTTTTATTGTCAGTACGGGAGATACCGAGGAAAGGCCCTTCACCCACGCCACCAAATCCCAGCTGTATCCTTTCACCACCAGGACCTGCAAAATCGTTGGTGCTAAAATACGAACCGGGCGGATCAATTCGGGTTTCTTCCCACTGCAACTGGATAAATGCTTCGAGACTGCCGTTTTCCGTGATACCGATGTTGCCAGACAAGACAGGTATCGGTCTCAAAGCTTCACGTAACTCCGCGCCGGGAACACGGATTTTAGCCACATCAATGGGGTTGATGACATTAATACTATTCTGGATAAAGGTGCTTTCACCCCAACTTAACACCTGATTACCAAAACGCACTTCTGCCGGTTTCTCACCCAGCTCAAAACCGTACCAGACGTAAGCATCCAGTATTTCCACATCACTGCCGACGATATCCTGCGCAGCATCAGTCAACTCGGCTTTCTCGCGATCACCGTTTTTGACTTCATCATCATAAAAACCGGTAACACGAAAAAAACCACCATAATTATCTTTTTCCAGCAATAACTCACTGGTAAATTTAACCGCATTACTGACAATGCCGGTGCCAAAATTGAGATTACCGTCATCACCGTTAACAGAAAAGGCGTTGCCACCATTGGGAATGCCGACTATATCCAGATCCGGGTCATCCAGCCGATAACGCATTCCCCAGGACAGGGTAGTATCCAGACTGCCGCTCCAGCCTTCACCGCCAAGTTCGATAGCCTGTGCCGCCGGAGCCAGGCAACTTGTCAACATTGCCACTGCCAATATACGACGAGGTATGGATGAACTTGCTGATTTTACACTTGCCTGCTTTACTTCAGCTTCGAGTTTCATTATTTCTCCCCCACAATGGGTTGAGGAAAGCAGAGGGGAACACGCTTAACGAAATACCTGTCAGCGGTTATTATAAAAAAACCTTTCATCATTCCTCCGGTTTGATCTGTTTTTATCATTATTTTTTTGTCAGCTAATTTTTTTGGATCTTTAGCGTGTAGACACTCAAGGTGCAGGTGCGACTACCGCGCCATTAGTAATAAGCGTTGTGCTACCGTCCGTGGCAATAAATGTGGCTGCCTGCGTTTGCATTTCGACAGTAACGGCAAGGCTGCTTGCAGGACTCAGAATAGAGCGGTGATCCCCCTCAGTGAACCGCACCAGGTGTTGTGGGTTAGTATTGCCCGGAGAAGTTGCGCTAATTTGCATCAGCCCCATCTGAGCCGCCAATGGGTCAGTACCACTCAGAGGTCCCGGTACCGTACCAGATGGCGCATCCTGAAAGCCGTTAGCTAATGTACCCACATGGTTGGGAACCACCTGATCTGGCAATGAACCATCACTGCCAACAATTTCAAACATCAGGATGCCTCGACCATTACCCGTGTAGGCAGGATTAGTACTGGACGCATAATTAATCGGGTCAGCAGAGTCAATCGCTGTCTGTGTTGCCGCCATGAAACCCTCAAAGTCACTGGTGCCTTTACTAAGACCAGCCTGCGCTAGCAGGCCGGCGGCAATTTCCGGGCCGAATGTGGGAGAACCATCCAGTAACTTAGCAATACCACCACCAGGCATCGCCAGCACGGAGGATTTTACATTGGTTTCTAAAGCAAGGAACACGCCACCCACCATGGCACCCAGTGAATGCCCAATAAAGTGAATTCTCGTAGCATCGAAGTCAGCACCGCCGCCATCATAATCCATGCTACCTAATGCGACCGTCAGCGCGAACAAATCGGCGACCGCCTGGCGAATATTATCGCGTGAGGTCAGCGTACTGCTTAAATTGATAAAGTGTCGCCCGGAAGAATCGACCACACCATCAGGTGCGCTGGCGATAATACTGCCGTTTTCATCCTGAGTAACATAATCCACATTAAAAGTACGCTCGCCGTTGACACTGTCATGCAGGGGGTTGTCGGGTGACAAGCCGTGCAGAGGCATGTCAATCGCGACCACAGCAAAACCGGCATCAGCAAGCCCATCAGCAATCGCCAGCATATTGGTACGATCACCAGTAATACCGTGCTGAAAAATAAGCACTGGCCAGCCAGCACCCGGTTTGCCACCAGCACCACCGGCGCTAGTGGCATTGGGAATAGAAACCAGCAGAGGCACGTTTACATCAGTGGTTTTATTTGGCACTGGATTGAACTGGGTAAGAAACTTGTCCTCGGTGACGGCAAAGGGCGGCGAAGGTGCAGCCGTTGCGCTCAACCAAAAATCTGTCAACGGTGCGATGGGGTTAGCCGTGCTGGGCGCGCTTGAATAATAAGGTATAGCCAACAATCCGCCCACATACACATCTGCTTTGCCTGACAGTGCGGGATTAAGCTGACCGGTATTACCAATACTGGTTGGATTGATAGCCGAAGCACCTGAAGCCAAACTACGAGCCACAGCCAGCACATCACTAATTGACTGTGTCTTAAAATTCCACGCTAGCGCCATTTGCGCCGATAAACCTGCCTCAAAAGCATCAAGCGCAGCACTCTGCGCCACCATCAACTGCCGTAACGGTTCCAGCCTTTCTGCGGTAGCATCATCGAAAGAAGCAAACAGGCTTTGAGTGCCATCCCATACCGGCGAAGGAATCTGCGCGGAGGTAAATACCTGGCTGGCACCAGCCGATCGTCCGTCAGTAGACAAGAGACTCTTGTTAATAACCACCACATAAGTGGTTATGGGTTTAAGCGGTTTAAGCGGCAGTATCGCCAATGTTTGTCCGGTGAGGTCTACTGAAGACACCGTGGCGATAAAATCGATGCCAAAGGTTAACTCGGTAACAATGGAAGTAATGGCAGTATTAGCCAGAGCTGTGGCTTCAAACACCCGCACTGCTCCGGGCACAGTAGCAGCATCAATCGCCTCACTAAAGCCGGTACTCATTGGCGCAACCGTGGAAAACCCATCCAGTGTATTCATCGCAATACGCGGACCATCACTGGCGGTGCCACTCAGGGGAATATTCAAGGTGCCATCCAACGAACCGCTGAACAACAAACTGGAAGGAAAAGGGATAACAGCACTGCCCGGATCAAACAGCGCCACGAAACCACTTGTTGGAGAACCCTGCAGTTGCTCGTCAACCGAATCACTACAGGCAATAAGAAACAGAGGTAGTGCCAATAACGTTA
>CAZALW010000031.1:0-16338 GCA_964485705.1 uncultured Thiotrichaceae bacterium | reverse complement strand
TTGATTATGCCGGTTAAAAGTGCAGAGCAGGCCGCGCTTATCGAACACGCCGAAATTTTTGCTGCCGACAATCTGTTAACAGTGTGTCAGCATTTGCAGGGTCGGTTGCATTTACCTGAGGCTAAAATTGCCGGTGAACCAGTAGCAGATAAAATGATAGCGGATATGTCCGATGTTCGCGGTCAGCATCATACCCGCCGTGCATTGGAGATTGCCGCTGCGGGTCGTCACAATATGCTGATGGTTGGGCCGCCCGGCACCGGGAAATCCATGCTGGCCAGCCGCCTGCCCGGTATTTTGCCACCGATGAGCACCCAGCAAGCACTGGAAAGTGCGGCCATTAACTCCATCAGCTATCAGGGTTTTGATATAGGGCAGTGGAAAATACGCCCGTTTCGCAGTCCTCACCATACTGCTTCGGGTGTGGCGCTGGTGGGTGGTGGCTCAAAACCTTGTCCCGGCGAAATATCCCTGGCGCACCAGGGCGTATTGTTTCTTGATGAATTAACCGAGTTTGATCGCCACACCCTGGATGTATTGCGCGAACCGATGGAAACCGGCACGATCACTATTTCACGCGCTGCCAGGCAGGCCGACTTTCCAGCGCGTTTTCAACTTATCGCAGCAATGAACCCCTGTCCTCAGGGTTACACCTGTGATAGCAAAAACCTGTGTCGTTGCACGGTGCAGCAACAGCTAAAACATCGTAATCGTATCTCGGCACCGTTTCTTGATCGCATTGATATCCATATAGAAGTGCCGCGCATTGATAAGCAGGCGCTGGATAATAATGCACCTAAAGGTGAGACTAGCGAACAGATAAGACTGCGAGTTGATAAAGCCTTTCAGATCCAGCAAAAACGCGGGCCACGTTTTAATGCTGAATTAAACGTGAAAGAAATAGAAAAATATTGTCAATTAAAGGAAAAAGAAAAATTATTGCTGGATAAGGCCATGGACAAACTAAAACTGTCTGCACGTGCTTATCATCGAATATTAAAACTGGCGCGGACTATTGCGGATATTGATAACAGCCAGAATATCGAAACACCGCATCTTACCGAAGCAATTAGTTATCGCAGTCTGGATAGATTTATAAACAACTAAAGTAACTACTCAGCGCCAGCTAAAAAGAAACAGATTCACCACGAAGGACACGAAGATCACGAAGAAAAATGATTGTAAATGAATAATAGATTAAATGCGCTATCGGCATATATATGTACCATGATCGATATACCTTAAAACTTCGTGACCTTCGTGGTAAAACATTTTTTATCAAACCGTAAAAATTGAAGCTAGCTGAGTAGTTACCAACTAAGAAGATATACCTTTAAACTTTAAAAAAGCCCAGATCAAAATACACCTGCTCGTGTTGGGCGAGTGACATCACCAAAGCCATAAATCAGGCTGAAATAAACACTGAATTCTTTAAAATTTTCTGGTGCAAATGTACTTTCTTTTTCACGGTATTTTAAATCAAACAAACCACGTATTTTTCGCGAAAAATTATATTGTAAATTACTACCGATAGTATAGGTTTTATCCTTACGGCCGGTATCAAGTTGCTTGCTGCGATTATGATTGATATAAGCGCTACTTGTCAGTCGTTGTGTCACCGGATAACTAAACTGTAAACCAAAATCCCGAATGATACGGTCCAGTGGGTTATCACTATAAGCCACTTTGTGATAACGCACTGATAGTCGCGTATCCAATGACGCATCTTTTCTTAAGTAAGCCAGGTCTATAATGCTATTACGAATAACATCTGTGGTAATCTGTACATCATCACCACTTCTGGTACCGGTAACTGTAGCATCTCCCCCTACCGTACTGGTAGTATCATCCGCTGCACTTTCACCTGCAGTACCGGTGGTGCCAGAACCTTCTATTGCTCTTACCCCTGCAGTACTGGTGTCGGTAAGGTCAGTTGAAAACAGTGCTAAAAACTGAGAGCGTGTTGACAATTTTGCCAGCCAGTTTATATGCCCGACAAAGCCTGATGTTTTCTGGCCATTGTCTCTTTCTACATGAGTAGCGCCTAATTTAGCATCAAAAGTAGAGCGTATCCGTTGCCCACTGAAAGCAATGGAAGCATTTAAAAACGTTACGTCTTCAATTGAGCGCCCGAAAAAGTCTGTTTCTGTATAGTCAATTTTCCTGGCGCTAAAGCTCAAGCCTAAATCGGTTAAACGTGTTGCCTGATATTGCCAGTTAGCTGCCAGTGAATACTGTTTGTTATCAGTATCCAGTTCCTCATAATAATATTGATTAAACGATGGCACAATACTGAGATCGTGTCTGGCAAATATTTGAGGTTTGAACTCTGCAGCGAGTGTAAAAACATTGGTATCCTGTAAGTTATTGGGTGTATTTGAACCCAATGCATTCACTGGTACCTGGCTAAACTGGTCGCTCACCGTCCAGTTAAGACGGTTCTTTATCATGGTCCAGTTAGCAATGGCATTTAAATAAAAATAACGCTGATCAGCAAAGCTGTCTTTCGTATAATTTTGTTTACTTAAAGAGGTTGATGCCTGATAGGTTAGTGGTCCTTTGGTTTCTGAAACATTGGCGGCCACATAAGTCACTGCAATTAAATCATTAACTGTGTTATCGGGTGTTAACGTTGCATTATCAGTAAATTCGAGCCCCAGGCCAACGCCAGGCTGAAATTCCAGTGCATAAGTAACATTGCAGCCAAGTGCTTGTACAACAAGAATGGTGTACAGAAAAAAGCTTTGCTGTTTAAAAAGTATGTCACGCATTAGCAAAGATGAACAATGAATTTTTAAAAAGTGCTTTGCGGCACAGTAATAACATCACCTGGTAATAAGGTAATGTTTGTTTTCATATCGCCTTTTTCTAAAATATCTTTAAGACGGACATCATAGGCAAAATTGCCTTCCACGGTTCGCCTGTGTAATTTAGTGCTATTTGCATTTGCAAAAAGATCGACACTGCCTGCTTCTAAAATAGCATCAAGCACGGTCATTCCCTGGTGGTATGGCATGGAAATGTTTTGTACTACCGAGCCTGTTACTCTTATCCGCGAAAGAAAGGCATGACCCTGTAGATCCGTTAATATAACCGTTACGTTAGGTGTTTTTACATATTCGGATAGTTTGGTCTCGATATCTAAAGCCAGTTCTTCCGGGGTAACACCGACTGCCATCACATCGCCGATCAACGGTACTGAAATTTTTCCATCGGGACGGATTGGGGAGGCAAGAGATAGTTCCGGATTTTTCCAGACATTGATTTGTAACTGATCCCCGACGGACATTTTATAAGACTCTACCAGTACGCTAGGGCCTACGTCCTGTGAAGAGCCGGTCTCGGGTGGCAGGTTTGGTTCGGTTGTGACGCAGGCTGTTACCCCGGAAATTAAAGCCAGTGCTAACAGGGTTGTTACAATCTTCTTCATTATTTCACCTTAATTAATCAGTATGCTGTGCTTTGTTAAGTTAAATGTGGCGCTACTGTCGCACGACTAAAGTAGGATTACTACAGCACTATTTGTTTTAGTATAGCCTTTATTTTCTTAATATCTTCTTCGCTAATGTGAGAATGTGTCGGCAGTGTTAATAATCGGCTGGAAAACATTTCTGCATTCGGGAACGCCAGTTTATCATCCAGAATATCCTTTAGCCCCATTATTTTAGGCAAACTTGCCGGGTATAAAATTGAGACACCCAAGCCGGCCTGTTTTAACTTACGATAAACTTTATCGCGCGATGCAACATCAAGTAGCAAAGGGTAACGCAATAAACGACGGCTTACTTTCATGTTACAGAGCCGGGGTAAGTTAGTTATTTTATCCTGTGAATTCAGTATAGCTGAGATTTTTTCGCTACGGGTAATGGCTTCTGCATCATTTTGATAGTGGCATATATTACTTGATAATAAATCTAAACGCACCTGAGCAAATCCATCAAGACTCGATAGCGCATGATAGCGAGTTTCGCCTAAATGTAAAAATGGCAAGGATTGAGGTAGCCAGTAAAACAAAGGAGAAATCATTAAATTATACAGTCTTGCTTTTAAACCAAAAACGAGTCGAGGAATCAGGCCTGAAGCAATGCTTTCCGGTTTTGGTAAATATTCCAACAGGTCAGGTTTTTTTGTTAGCACCGCGCCACCACCGAGCAAACTTACTGGCTTGCCTCTACCAAAACTGAGCACCACCAGGTCGCCCTGCCAATTCTGCTGATTATCCTTCTGAGAAGCATCGCCAGCGGGAAAATATTGTGCACTGTCCTCAATTAATACAATGCCCTGATGTTCTGTCAGTTTACGAAGTTGTGGCCAACGTTCCGAAATGCCAAATAAATTGACCGCAATAATAGCAACTGTGTTTTCCGTAATGGCTGCGGATAGCTGTGCCAGCCCTAGCCAGGGACGATCAGCTTCAAGATCCACCAAAACAGGTTTGCCGCCGGCATAAACAACGGCGCTAATCAGGTCAGGGCAGGCATAAGCCGGTAATATTATTTCAGGGGTTCTGCTGTCCTGTTGTTTTATAGCAGCAATAATGGCAGCGGCAAGCGCGGCAGTACCTGAAGCATAAAATTGTATTTGGTATGAAGGAAATAATGATGAAATCGATGTGCCAACCTGGGCACGCAAACATATTGGGTTTCCTACTGGCGGTAATTGATAAAACATAAGTCAGTTATCGCTTTGAAGGTGTCCACACCGTCATGCGTTTTCCAAGCATAAATGAAACCGTGGCCTGTGCAAGTGCCAAATTTGTCTGTACAAAGAAAAAGATGATTTTAACCAGGGTGTTCTCACGTAATCCGGCAAACAACCAGCCTGCCAGCGCCAGTGCATAAAAGGCAAGTTGCGCTACCAAAGCCAGGGTATATATTATTCCCTGTCCCTGCAACAATAATGTCAGCAGTAAAAAAATTGCCATAAACCAGGGCACGCCCCAGCGCATGATTTTATGGCTCCACACCTGAAAAGCGAACATACCCATACGAAAAGGATTAAGTACTTCAGGGTGGCGAGCGATAGCCGTTATGCCACGAATCACGGTGCGTATTTTGCGACGATATTCCAGTCCTGGATCTGCAACATCTTTATATATACCAATAACATCAGGGCAGGTAATCGCCACCAGTCCATGTTTTGCGCTATTAAGCGCGGTATTAAAGTCACTGGGGACATAGATGTCCCAATGTTCACAAACCTCACGTCGGGCAGCAAAAAATGAACCGCTTAAACCAACCAGCCCGGATCGATCTGACTCAAGCCGGCGCAGCCACATTTCATATTTCACGTATGCACCTTCACCCGCCACCGTTCCGTCATTACTGACAAACTGGTCTTCACTCGATAATGCGCCTACCTTTGGATCTGAAAAATGTTTGGCTAGTAAACGTAATGCATTAGCAGGAATTTGAGTTGCTACATCAGAAAAAACCACAATTTCACCCTTTGATGCGTGAATGGCGCATAATTGTGCATACTCTTTACCTTTTCGTTGATCGGCACGAACTAATCGAATGCCTTTTTCCGCATAGGATTCAACGATATTGTCGGTTGCATCTGTAGAAAAGTCGGATGCCACAATGATTTCCAGCAGATCAGCCGGATAGTCAATTTGTAAAGTGTTTTCCAGCTTGTCGCGAATCCGGTCTTCTTCATTATGCGCAGTAATAATCAGGCTAAGAAAAGGTAGACTCTTATTATCCGTGATAACTGTTATTTTTCTTGCCGGTAGCAACTTAAGCAGTACAGGGTATATAAAATAACTATAGGCGCAGCACACTGCAAAAAAATAAAACCAACTTTCCATACTTATAATTCCATTGCTTGTGCTCGGGTATGTACCCCAGGCTTAAAATCTATTCTGAAAACTTCACAATAATTCGAGGCAAAAAACTGTTGTATTCATCCCGATAGTAAAAAAGTTATATTAACCAGCCAGGCGGTAATATATACTCAACACATTCACCATAAAAGTACTATAACTACTGGTTATTCAGTATGTAGGTTGGGATGAGGCGCGAATCCCAACAGTGGTAGCAGTCGTACCGTTTTGTTGGGGTTCGTACCTCACCCCAACCTACGAACTGCTTTTTACTCAGCTCGCTATTATAGCTCACTCATCATGTCAGACGGACAAGACTCATTAAACAAGCAACATACTATGCACGTATTGCATATCGCATCGGGCGATCTTTGGGCTGGTGCAGAAGTTATGTTGTACACTCTTGCCAGAGCTTTGCACAAGGAGCTTGATACACAGGTTAGTGTTGTTGTTCTTAATCACGGGATACTCGAGCAAAAATTACGTGACGGCGGCATTGCCGTAACCATTTTGGATGAGTCACAACTAAACAGCTTTCAAATTTTACGCCAATTAAACAGGATCATAGTCGAGTTAAAGCCAAATGTAATCCATACACACCGCAGCAAAGAAAATATTCTTGGCAGTATTGCCGCAAGACGTAACCACATACCCTCATTGCGCACCGTACACGGTGCTGCAGAACACCGGCCACCACTACATAAACCAGTCAAACATTTAATTCCATTTTTAGACTGGTTAACCGGTCGCTATTTACAACAAGTTATCGTTGCGGTATCACCTGATTTAGCAAAAAAACTTGGACGCAGTTTTCCAAACACTAAAATGATTGAAAATGGCATAGATATTGAGGCAATAATACAGAGAGCATCACCTGTAAACTCGAAAGAGAGCAATAAAAGCAACTTCCGAATTGGCATTGCCGGGCGGCTGACAGCTGTAAAACGCGTTGACCTGTTCATCGAAGCTGCGGCTTATCTGAAACAGCAGCAGCCAACACTCAATATTGACTTTCATATCTATGGTGATGGGCCGCTGAAAAACGCTTTACATGCCCAAATAGAATCACTTCAGGCAAATGGTTACATCCATTTAAATGGTCACTGTGAAGATATTGTACAACAGTTACAAACACTCGATGCCTTACTGATGACCTCCGACCATGAAGGTCTACCGATGATTTTACTTGAAGCCATGTGCCTGCAAACACCTATTATTGCTCATGCTGTTGGTGGTATACCCCACTTACTCGGCCAGGGGAAATGCGGTACTCTGGTGTACAACCACACCGCTGGAGCATTTGCCGAAGCCATCAGTAACTTGATCAATCAGCCGTTACAGCATCAGCAACTGGCGCAACAGGCTTTTAAACGTCTGCAACAGAATTATTCAGCCAAACAGTCGGCCACCGCCTATCTTTGCGCTTATAAGCAAATTTGCCATTAAATCTGTAAAAAAATTATACCTGACGTTGCCTGACAAAACATTCTAAATATCGTCTACAATCAGGCATTGTCGACCAGTATCTATGAAGCATACAATCAGACATGAACAAAATAAGGGATGATATAAAATCATGCATATCCTGTTGCTAAACTATGAATTTCCCCCTGCAGGTGGCGGTGCCGGCTTTGCGACCTATAATATTGGCCGTGAACTGGTTCAAATGGGTGTAAAGGTCGATGTTTTAACGTCATCTATCGAAGATGAGAGTGATGGTGCCATACTCGATGGCATGAGGATATACAGGGTTCCCAGCTGGCGGAAAGGTATTCATGATTGCGGTATGTTAGGTGCTTATTCTTATGTTGGTTTTGCTTTAAGAAAACGACAAAAACTATTAAAAAACACAAAGTATGATTTAGAGCATTTTTTCTTTAGCCTGCCAACAGGCATACTGTCGCTGTCACCAATAAGACGAAGAAAACAGCCTTATATAGTGTCATTACGAGGTTCTGATGTCCCAGGTTACGATCTTTTCAACCAGAAGCTGGAAAAATTTCATAAAATACTGCTGCCGTTAACAAAAAGTATCTGGCGTAATGCTTCAGCAGTGGTTGCGCTAAGTCAGGGGCTAAAAGATATTGCAGTAAAAGCAGCGCCTGATCAGGAAATAGATATCATTTCAAATGGCATTGAAGTTGATCTCTTTTATCCCATTGCCAGGGCAGAAAAAAAACCAGGAGAACCGCTTAAACTTATCACTGTTTCCAGACTACTTGAACGCAAAGGAATTCATCATTTATTAGAAGCGATAGCCAGACCTGACCCTCTACCAGTGACACTAACTATCGTTGGCACAGGATCCTATGAAGATGAATTACGAAAAATATGCACGGAATTAGGTCTTGATGATCGGGTAGACTTTACCGGTTTTATCAGGCGAGATGAGCTTCCAGAGCTTTATCGTCAACATGATGTATTTACCCTGCCCTCACAAACCGAGTCATTCGGGCTTGTTTTTGCAGAAGCGATGTCCTGTGGTTTGCCTATTCTTGGTACTTTTGTCGGTGGCATCCCCGAGTTGGTGCGACATGAAACCGATGGCATATTAGTTAACCCGGCACAGCCAGGTGAAATTCGGGAGTCACTGGAAAAAATGCTGAATAACCCGGAAAAAACCATAGCCATGGGCGTTGCCGCTCGGCAACGCATTGAAGAAAAATACGCATGGCGGGTTATTGCTGAACAATACCTTGCGTGTTACCAGAACGTTTTATCAAGCAAATAAAAAATAACAAACAGCTTTACGGAAATAGTATATGTGTGGCATTGCAGGGTTCAAGGGTGAGTGGTCGGCAGAACATCTGGATATAATGAAGCAATTCATCTTTCATCGGGGACCCGATGATTCTGGCATATATTTTAACTCTGCCAGCCGGGTAGGGCTGGCGCACACTCGATTAAGCATTATTGATATCGATGGCGGTCATCAACCGCTACAAAATGCAGATGGCAGTATTCAGGTCATATTTAACGGCGAAATTTACAACCATAAAGATCTGCGTCGTGAGCTTGAAGCCAAAGGATACACACTACCATCACACTCCGATGGCGAGATTATCTCGCACCTCTATGAAGAGTTTGGTATTAACTTTGTTTCCAAACTAAGAGGTATGTTTGCCATTGCCCTTTGGGACGAGCGCAATAAAAAACTTTTCCTTATTCGTGATCGTTTTGGCATTAAACCGTTATATTTTTACGAGACAAAAAAAGGCCTTTTATTTGCTTCAGAAGCCAAAGCTATACTTGGTGTTGAACGTGTTCGGGAAATTGATCCACAGGCATTAGAGTGGTACACATCATTTCGATACGTGCCAGAAGATCGAACCATGTTTAAGGGCATAAAAAAACTCCGCCCCGCGCACTGGCTGGAATACAGCGATAAAGGTATAAAAATAGAACGCTACTGGGATCTGCGAGATGTCGAGCCAAACACTTCTTACACGGAAGCGCAGTGGGCTGATGAACTAAAATCTCAATTGACAGAAGCCATAGACATTCGACTGATGAGTGAAGTACCGCTGGGTGCATTTTTAAGCGGCGGTCTTGACTCATCATTTATTGTCGGGCTTATGTCGCAGATGAGTGAGCGACCGGTAGAGACGTTTTCATTTGGTGTCGGCACTGGCTGGCACAATGAAACACCTTTTGCCGAAATCGCAGCAAACGCCTTCAATACCTCCCATCATCCACTATCGGGTGATTGCAATGATCCCGAGCTGTTAAAGAAAATAATGTGGTACATGGATGAACCGCTGGCAGACACTGCTGTTATTCCTACTTATTTACTGTCTCAGCTTACTCGCAAACATGTCACCGTTGCCCTGACGGGAGAAGGTGCTGATGAATTGCTTGGTGGCTATGACAAATACAAGATACTCACCTATGGCGATCGACTAGGTCGCTGGTTACCTTCAGCGCCCTTACGTGGACTTTCCACTCTGGTGTCGAAATGGCACAAACCATATAGAGCACTTCGTTTTCTCTCCAGTTCAAGAGATAGAGCTGTGTCTTACATGGAGCTTGTTGCTGTGTTCAGCGACCGGGAAAAACAACAATTGTACGCTGAGGACACCCGCAAATTATTTGGCCAGCAAGAGCCTGCCTATCAGGTTATCAATCGTATTCTTCAAGGTTGCCATGGGCCAACTTACCTCGATGATTTACTTCATATCGATTTACAAACATGGCTTCCAGATGACGTATTGTTAAAGGCCGATAAAATGACCATGGCGCATGCACTGGAAGGCAGGGTGCCGTTTCTGGATCATAAATTTGCAGAGTTTTGTGCATCAATGCCAGCATCGTTAAAAATAAAAGGCTGGACAGAAAAACACATTTTAAGAGAAGCCATGCATGGGCTTGTTCCGGAAAAAATTATTAACCGTAAGAAGCACGGCTTTACTGTTTCGCTAAAACCCTGGGCGACAAAGGCTGATAACACTATTCGCGAAATGCTAACAGAAGAAAACATCAATGAACGAGCCTGGTTCAACTATGCAACGGTAGACAAATTATTAAATAGCAACCTTGATAACCAATATGTACGCAGACAGGTGACTTCGTTACTGGTTCTGGAAACATGGGCGCAAACATTTCTCGATCCTGCGACATTGTCGCCTCCTGCTTAATTAGAGGCTTCTTAAAATAGAAACGCCTAACAAGTGAAATACAGTCTGGCGGTTAAAAGTGGTGGTTTACCACGTTATATTAATTGTTGCATAAGTATTCGCAGTGTGTTTTTTAAACTGTCGGTAGCATGGATGCTACCGTCAAGCCTATAGGGATATATTTACGGCGTGTTTCAAAAGCACACTGCGAATACTTATGCAACAATTAATACTTAAGCAGTTAAGGATTTTATTGTGAAGAAAAAAATTATTTTAAGAACAGGTCTGCAAGTTGCACTTCTTTTTTTGGCAATGATTTATGGTTTAGCTGTTAGACAATTTGAGCTTCCACCATATTCATTTTTAAAAGATACATATAACTCATTTGTATCGAAAAAGTATAATGAAATACCAAAAAAGTACCTTGAAACTGATGTTGCCACTCTTATCTCAATCGAACAGCCTCAGGATGTCTACAGGCTAAGAAGCGAGCTCAGCAATTTTTTATGGGGCAGCCCAAAATCGCCATTGAATTTTCCAGCAACGATTGATGTTGACAAATCGTTCATGGATGAGCGTTATGATGACTTCGCTTCACTTCGTAATATAGAAAAAATAATAGTTAGTATGGAGTTTGGGTTAACGTCGCATGTATATCATTTCATGCCAAAAGAGCCAAATAATAAAGTTGTTTTATATCATCACGGGCAACATTTTTATAAACACGCCATTGGCGGTGATTTTTTTCCTGGTAAAAAGCAAATAAAACAATTCCTGGATAATGGGTATGCCGTTGTTGCGCTTACCATGCCCTTAACGGGTCTAAATAATAAACCAACTGTTCAAGTACCTGGATTTGGCGAGATAAGGCTTGTCAACCATGACCAAATGTTATTTTTAGATCCCGCAGACGGTCACCCAATAAAGTATTTTATTGAGCCAGTACTAATGGTTTTAAACTATCTTGAAAAAAATCATGAATATTATTCTGTATCAATGCTTGGGTTTTCAGGTGGTGGATGGACGACCACGCTTGTTGCTGCATTGGACTCAAGAGTTGAAAAAAGTTTCTCGGTAGCGGGTTCATATCCTATTTTTTTGCGTTCTAGCAATGACTTTGGTGGTTTAATACAGGATTACCCTGAATTATATAAGACGGTTAATTATCTTGATCTATATATACTTGCGTCATACGGCGCTGGTCGAAAACATCGGCAAATTATAAACAAGTATGACCCATGTTGTTTTTCTGGAATAAAATGGAAAACATATAAAGATATAGTCAGGGCGCGTGTAGACCAATTAGGTGAAGGTGAATACGATTTATTTCTTGATGAAAGTCACAGAGAGCATAAAGTATCACCACTTGCGATGAAACAAATCCTCAGGGAACTTGACAGTAATCCATGAAGAGAACGTTTAACGTAATGTGACAGAAAAATAAGTGTTTTATAATATTTATTTGCCATGAAGCCTCTGATTTAATCAGAGGCTTCATGGTGATGTTATAGCATGCAAAGAAAGGAGTATCGTTGTGCGAAGAACTACATTTTTAAAAACAAGTTTATACCTTACATTTCTTCTTTTAGCGATGCTTTATGGAATAGTAGCGGCAAGGTTTGGACTCCCGCCTTATCAGGTGTTAAACGATATTTATAGTTCTTTCGTCTCGAAAGAGTATATTGAAATACCAGAGGTAAGGAACGAAACACCAAATTTATACACTGAAACGGATGTCGTCAGTTTAATTTCAATCAAACAGCCTCAGGATGTCTACAGACTAAGAAGCGAGCTTAGCAACTTTTTATGGGGCAGCCCGAAACCGCCATTGACATTCCCCGCGACCATTAATATTAATAAATCATTCACGGATGAGCGTTATCAGGATATTGCCTCACTCCGTAATATAGAAAAAATAGTTGTTAACATGGAGTTTGGACTGGAATCGCATATATATCATTTCATGCCGAAAGAGCCAAATAACAAAGTTGTTTTATATCATCAAGGTCATTGGGGTGGTTTTTATCTTGGTAAAAAGCCAATAAAAAAATTACTTGATAATGGGTACTCTGTAGTAGCATTCAGCATGCCTTTGACAGGCCTTAACAATCAGCCAATAATTCAAGTGCCTGGCATTGGCAATGTGAAATTATTGAAACATCGTCACATGAGATTCCTCTCTCCCGAGCGTGGCCACCCGATAAAGTATTTTATTGAACCAGTGCTAATAGTTTTAAACTACCTTGAAGATAATTATGGTTATTCCTCTGTGTCAATGCTTGGCATATCTGGAGGTGGTTGGACAACTACACTTGTTGCGGCGCTTGATGCAAGAGTTGAAAAAAGTTTTTCGGTAGCCGGTTCCTACCCTATATTTTTGCGCATAGATATAGATTGGGGTGACTATGAACAAAATTATCCCGCGTTATATCAGAATGTTAACTATCTTGAACTCTATGTGCTTGCTGCATACGGAACGGGCCGAAGGCATTTGCAAATAATAAACAAGTATGACCCATGTTGTTTTACCGGAACAAGGTGGGAGGCATATAAAGATATAATAAAAACACTTGTGCATAAATTAGGTGAGGGTGAATACGATTTATTTCTAGATGATAGCCATAAAGAGCATTTGATATCACCTGTTGCGATGAAACAAGTTCTTAATGAGCTTGATAGTAGCCCATAAATATATAACTAAAGATAATATAAATGAACCATGTATTGGTAAGAAAGTGGTGACAATAGTAAACTTGATTACCAATGTGTTAGTTAGAAAGTGGGCCACTTTTTTTACAATTCCTGATTAAAAGTGGTAAAAAACATTAAGCAACCTGTTCTATAAAAATCAATGACACAACCAAACACAAAATTCATTATTCAGCTGCTAGTTACCATAGTTGTTATTGCTATTATTATCCCATTGGTTGAATGGAAACAAAGCTACGACATGATAATGTCGATTAACCTGGCTTTATTTGGCGTAATGCTGACTATTATGCTGATAGACAGGTGGTTAATGGCATTTAAGTGGGTGCTTCTACTTAGGATCAAAGATATACATTTATCTAATTTATACGGTCTAAAGTTATATCTTATTGGCGGCTTCTGGGGCGAATTTTTACCGACTGGTGTAGGCGTGGATGTTTATCGAGTTATTGCTTTAAAAAGTAAAGGGAACTCAATAAAGGAAACAACGTCTTCAATTGTGGTTGAGCGCGTAATCGGCTTTTTTGCAACGACTACTTTTGCTTTTTTTGCGATTACCTATGTGGCGTTCTTTTTTGACGATAGCCTGAAGCCATATTTATATCCCATATTCTATGCGCTTGTTATACCGGTTTTATTGTCGTTGATCTTAATTAAATTTCCGGTGACGATTTATATATCACGGCTGTTTAATCGATATAAAGATGCCAGTGTCATAAAAAAAATAAAATCACTGTATTGCGCTATTATGGATTTTAAATCCGACCCAAGAAGGTTGTGGTATTTTTATTGCCTTTCCTTTATAGAGCAGGCAATTCCCTCCGTTTTTATTTTTGTTGGCGCTTTGTCGCTGGGCTTAGGGGTACACTATCTTTATTTTCTGGCGATAGTGCCTGCAATGTTTATTTTGATCAGAATTCCTGTTTCAATTCAGGGAATTGGTGTTGAAGAAGGTCTTTTTATTCTTTTCTTTTCAATGGTTGGCTTGTCTACTACCGAGGCATTTTCTTTAGCGCTAGTTAATCGAGTTGCAAAATGGACACTAGCACTCAGTGGAGGCGGGCTTCAGCTGGCAGAAAAGATTAAGTCATAAAGCTCTGCATTGAGAAATCCTTGAGTTTCTGCCGTTTAATTTCCGCTGATTGAGGAGAATGCCCTGGTTTTTTTTGCCTTAACATTTTGAGGTCTTATGCTGGCATCATCAGAGTCTTGCCAGGAAGTACCGGATCACCCACAGGGTGATCCGGTTTTAAAAGACACTATATCTGATCTGTACTCAGAACGGCTACTTAGAATTTATAAATACCGATCAATCGAGTATGTGCCTGGGTGAGGTCTTTGCCGTTATTGCCGTCATATTCACTGGTTCGGTTGGCATGGAATAGTTTTAAGGTCAGGTTTTTCTGCGCTTTCCAGATCAGCACAATATCTAACTCTTCGGCATCTGTGATGGCGGCGACCATTCCGGTAGGTGCTACTTTTATGACCTTGGCAGGGGCAAGGGTGTCTGATTGTCCATAGTTGGCGTAACCTACTTTAACGGTCAGGTTTTTAACTATTTTATATCGGCCTCCGACTTTGTAGGCATCTACATTTTCACGGTAGGCGTTGCGCGAAAAGATGGTGCTGGTATAAGCGGGATCGCCACCCCATGCATTCAGCATAGCGGTATCGCCTGAGCTGGTATTGTAGGCGACAAATGCGCCCCATTTTTTGTTGCCAATGCTGGCCTTTAAACCTGCCATGTTAAAGTCAAGCTCGCCAGCCAGCTTACTACCGGTATCGGATTGTGTCAGGTACTGGGCGCTAAGTTTTATTTTTTTACCGGTTAGAGGAATACCGCCATCGACTTCGAAATAAATATTGTTGGCTATATCATCAACATAATAATCCCATAAGGCAAGTTTGATGTTTTTAGCTGGTTTATATTCGGCATTCAGTACGGTTATGCCGTTAGTGCTCTGGTCAGTCTTGCCGGTGGTTGCGGTATAGATATCATGAAATTCTGCCTGACCGATGGTGCTGGTCTTGATGGCTGCACCCGCAGATTTTGTGCCTTCACCAATGAGCGCAAAGTCTGTCATAGAGCGGGCACCAAAAGACATATCAGTAATCTGTGCAATGCCTATCTTAGTTTTTGAGAATATCTTTGTAGAAGCCCCATACACATTATAGAAGTTAGGCATGGTGCTGTATGTGATTGTGGTTAATGGTGTTTTGTAAATCATACGACCACCATATAAATGATAATCTCCTGGTTTGTAATCCAGGTACAGCTCACCCAGTTGTGACTTTTCAGAACCATCATCGGTGACAAACATGCCTCTGGCAACACGCTCGGTATCAAAATCGGTAAGGTTGAAAAGATCGCCGTTGGTATACATGCCTACGCCAAGCTTTACTTTATTCCACGATGCGGTCTCATATTTAAGCTTTAAAAGATAAGCGGTACCATCGTTGGGATCATAACCATTGTCTTCAGCATCCAGAATCGTCATGGCTTTGATGGACAGATCCACTTTGCCACTATTTTTGCTATCTTTTTGCATATCAGCGGCCAGGGCAGGCGCTGATACCAGGCATAAGCCCATTAATCCTAAAGTATATTTTTTCATGTGATTCACTCCTGGTTGTTGTGTTTTTTTCATAAAATGGGACTCCCGCGCTACGATTTCTACTCCATCTTTAGGTTCGTTAATCGCACCGCCTTCCTGGCTCTTTGCGAAATACCGTCCATCCATGGACATAACGGTGCGTCCATGCACCACTGCTCTCGGATGGTGTATTAGAATCGTACTTCCGCAAAAGCGGCGCGACGTGGTGCTTTCATTTCATCAGGAAGCACGCCGTCGAGTTTTTTCATCAGGTTCGGCCATAGTAAGGTGTACACCACTTCAGCCTGGATTACTTTTACATTACTGCTCGGAATCTGGTATTCCAGTATCCGCTCACTATGGGGTTCCATACGGTTGTCTGAAATTATTTCTTTGGCTTTTGGTGGCATGGCTACCTTGCCTTCACCATCGCCCAGGGTATAAACAAAGGCGGCTTGCGGGTCATCTTTCATCGGGTGTTTTTGATAGTTTTTCCACAGTTCTTTGCCGTTTTCGTCAAACGCAGTTAAGCGTAATATAACGGTGCGGAAAGGCGCGCCAGTAGGGAATTTATGCGGCAGTTTATTAATAATTTTGA